>JAGIAU010000259.1 GCA_017744755.1 Microbacteriaceae bacterium | reverse complement strand
GGCCCCTCCTCTCCGTCGAGGATCTGCGGGTCGAGTTCGTCACCGACCGCGGGTGGACGACCGTCGTCAGCGGCGTGTCGTTCTCCGTCGGCGAGGGCGAGACGGTGGCCCTCGTCGGCGAGTCCGGCTCGGGGAAGACGGTGACCGGCCTGTCGATCATGGGCCTCCTGCCGCCGAAGAGCGCTCGGATCGCGGGGGGCCGCATCCTGTTCGAGGGGCGGGACCTGACCCGGCTCCGCGAGCCGGCGCTGCGCCGCCTCCGCGGGGACCGTGTCTCGATGATCTTCCAGGAGCCCATGACGAGCCTCAATCCGGCCTACACCGTCGGGGAGCAGATCTCGGAGGTGGTGCGCAAGCACAGGGGGGCGAGCCGTCGTGCCGCCCTGGCGAGGGCGACCGAGATGCTCGACCTCGTCGGCATCCCCAACGCCTCGCGCCGGGTCCACGAGTACCCCCACGAGTTCTCGGGCGGCATGCGTCAGCGTGTGATGATCGCCATGGCGCTCGCCTGCGATCCTCGGCTCATCATCGCCGACGAGCCGACGACGGCGCTCGATGTGACGATCCAGGCGCAGGTCCTCGACCTCATGCGCCGCCTGGGAGACGAGCTCGGGACCGCGATGCTCTTCGTGACCCACGACCTCGGGGTCGTCGCCGAGATCGCCGACCGGGTGGTCGTCATGTACGCCGGCGAGGTCGTCGAGACGGCCCCGGTCGACCCGGTCTACGTCCGCCCCAGGCACCCGTACACGGCCGGACTGCTCGAGTCCCTGCCGCAGGTCGGCGCCGAGCACGCGCGGCTCTCGATCATCCCTGGCAGGCCGCCCGAGCCGTGGGCCATGCCGCGGGGCTGCCGCTTCGCGCCGAGATGCCGCTTCGCGGTCGACGCGTGCACGAGCGGACATCCGGATCTCTACCCCGTCGGCGAGGAGAGCGCGAGCCGCTGCATCCGGATCGACGAACTGGACCTGAGGAGCGTGGAGTGAACGAGACGCCGGTGCTGGACGTGCAGGATCTCTCGGTGCAGTTCCGGCTGTCCCGGGGGCTGTTCCGCCGCAAGCGCGTGGTGCGCGCCGTGAGCGACGTCAGCCTGACCGTGGCCCCCGGCGAGACCCTCGGGCTCGTCGGCGAGTCCGGCTCCGGGAAGTCGACGCTCGGTCGGGCCATCCTCCGCCTCGTGCCGATCACCTCCGGGAGGGTCGTGGTGCACGGACGGGACGTCGGCGGGCTCCGCGCCCGGGCGCTGCGGCGAGCGCGCGAGCAGATGCAGATGGTCTTCCAGGACCCGTACTCGTCGCTCGACCCGTCCATGACGATCGGCGCGAACATCGCCGAGCCGCTCGAGGTGTTCCAGGGCCTCCGCGGCCGGGAGCGCGACCAGCGGGTGGTCGAACTGCTCGAGCTCGTCAACCTCTCGCCGTACCACATCCATCGCTATCCCTACGAGTTCTCGGGCGGACAGCGCCAGCGGATCGCCATCGCCCGCGCGATCGCGGTGCGTCCCGCGCTCGTCGTGTGCGACGAGCCGGTCAGCGCGCTCGACGTCTCCACGCAGAACCAGATCATCAATCTCCTGGAGGACCTGCGCGCCGAGCTCGGCCTCTCGTATCTTTTCATCGCGCACGACCTCGCCGTCGTCCGCCACATCTCGCATCGCACCGCGGTCATGTACCTCGGCCGCATCGTCGAGCTCGGGCCGTCCGATCGCGTGTACGAGGACCCCGCGCATCCCTACACGCAGGCGCTCATCTCCGCGGTGCCGATCCCCGATCCGGTGAAGGCCCGGCAGGGGAACCGCATCATCCTGCGGGGCGGCCTGCCCGACCCCGGGAACGCGCCGAGCGGCTGCCCGTTCAACACGCGCTGCCCGTTCGCGATGGAGATCTGCCGGACGCGGATGCCCGGTATGACGCCGCTCGACCGCGGCGGCGAGGTGGCCTGCCATCTGCAGACCTCCGGACCGACCCTCGCCGGCCGCACGC
>JAGIAU010000258.1 GCA_017744755.1 Microbacteriaceae bacterium | reverse complement strand
CCTTGAGCGCGGCCGTGTAGTGCTTTGAGGCATCGAGGCCGCCGCCGGGCGCGGCGCCCGCGTAGTTGTCCTGGACCTCGTGGTCGTCCCACGTGGTGACCATCGGGAACTTCGCGTGCAGGTCGCGCAGCGTCTTGTCGGAGCGGTAGAGCGCGTACTTGGCGCGGTAGTCGGCGAGCGAGACCGCCTCGCGGACGATCCCGGGGTTGTCCTTGTTGGCCTTGCCGATCTTGTCGTCGCGCACGCCGGTCTTGCCCTTGGCGTGGTAGCTCTCGGCGTAGATGTAGTCGCCGAGGCACACGATGAAGTCGAGGTCCTCCCGCTCCATCAGCTCGTAGGCGTTGTAGTAGCCGTGCGTGTAGTCCGCGCAGGAGAAGAACGCGAAGCGCACCTTCTCGCCTGAGTCCTCAGGCAGCGCGGTCTGGAAGCGGCCCACGGGCGAGTGCGAGCCCTTGGTCTCGAAGCGGTAGTAGTAACGCTCGTGCGGCTTGAGCTTGGTCACGCGCGCCTTGACCGACCAGCCGTCCTTCGCGCTGGTCGTGATCGAGCGGCGCGCCACGACCTTGCGGAACGCGGCGTCGGTGGCGACCTCGAGCGAGACGCTGCCCTTGCCCTCGACGTCGTCGAGAACGGTCAGCAGCGTGATGCCGTCGGGCGTGGGATCTCCGGAGAGAACGCCTTGGCGGAAGCGCCCGTCACGTAGGACCGCGGCACGGGCGGTGGCCTGGGGCAACAACAGCACGGCGGCACCCGCCGCGGAATTGCGCAGCAGCGCTCGACGGTTCAGCATGCGCGCGAGCCTACATCCGCGCGCGCACCGGGTGCACCGGCTGCGTTACTCGCCGGTGAACCGGCGGTCGTTGGCCGCCATGCGCTCTCGGGCCGCGCGTGCGGCCCGCTCGACGGCGCTCCAGCCCGGAGTGGCCCGGATCGTCGCGTCGCCCGCCCCCGGCGCAACCTCGTTCGCGAGGGCGAGCCAGGCGTCGAACACGGCCGTGACGAGCGCGGCCTCCTGTGCGTCCGCGAGCGAGACGCCCACGTAGTCGGCGGCGGGCCGGGCGACGTCCTCGAGCGCGTGCAGCGCGTTGGTGATGTCGCTGTAGAACTCGATCGGCTCACCGGCGAGGCCGGTCAGAGCGTCCGCGGCCTCGGCGCGCATGTTGGGGTGACTCACGGGTGATTCCATGTGCGCCACGTCTTGTACTCCTCGAGCGGGATGTGCGCCTCGGCGCTGTTGCCGTTGGGCAGCGACTCGCCGTTGCGGCCGATGACGCGCCCGTTGGACCGCACGACGACGTGCGGGACCCGCTGTGACTCGTAGCCCGTGGTCCGTGCCGGATCGATCCGGACCCCGCCCGGGCTCTTGTGTGCCGGCGGGATCGCCCAGCGCACACCGCCGTCCTTGACCGTGAGCTCGGCCGGCCCGAACTCCGCCGGGAACTTGTCGACGACGGCCTTCGGCACCTCGATCGTCGAGCCCGGGGGCAGCTCGGCCAACTCGTCGGGCGCCGGGGTGCGGGCCGGGCGCGGCGGCTCGCTGCGCGCAGGTGGGCGCGGCTGCGAGCTGCGCTCGCGCCAGAGGGCGAGGATCCGGCGGCGCGCATCCGCCGCCTCCTCGAGGGTCTTGGCCTCGCGCAGTGCCTTCACGGCGCCCTTCATCGCGAGCGCGAAGCGTTCGAACCCTTTGCCGAGCGCCTTCGCGAGCGGGCCGCTCGGGAGCAGCAGGCTGATCGGGTCGTCGAGCACGAACGCGTCCGCGGCCTTGGTGAGGAGGCTCCGGCCGTCCTTGGTCGGGTCGTCACCGCGCTCGACCTCGTAGCCGTCCGGGTTGCCGTCGCCGTCGGAGTCGTGGTTGTTCGGGTCGGTGCCGAGCTCGACCTCCTGCGCGTCGGTCAGGCCGTCGCCGATGGTGTCGAAGCCGTCGGAGTCCTTCGAGGACGGGTTCGTGCCGAGCGCGAGCTCCTCGCCGTCGGTCAGCCCGTCGCCGTCGC
>JAGIAU010000257.1 GCA_017744755.1 Microbacteriaceae bacterium | reverse complement strand
GCGTCTGACCGCAGCCGATCGCAGGGACGCCGTGGCCGACCGTCTGAACGTCGTCGTCGGCGTGACCGGCGGCATCGCGGCCTACAAGGCCGTCTCGGTGGTCCGCGAGCTCGTGCTCGCCGGGCACGATGTGCACGTCGTCGCGACGGAGAACGCGCTGCGCTTCGTCGGGCGCCCGACGCTCGAGGCCATCAGCCGCAACCCCGTGCACACCGACCTCTACGAAGGGGTCGCCGAGGTGCGGCACGTCGCGATCGGCCAGGCGGCCGACCTCGTCGTCGTGGCGCCCGCGACCGCGAACACGCTCGCGAAGCTCGCCGCCGGCCTCGCCGACGACCTGCTGGGGAACACGATCCTCGCGTCGAAGGCGCCCATCGTGCTGGCCCCGGCGATGCACACGGAGATGTGGCAGAACGCGGCCACGCAGGCGAACGTCGCGCTCCTCCGGCACCGCGGCGTCACCATCGTCGGCCCGGAATCGGGCCGGCTCACCGGCAGGGACGCCGGGCCGGGCCGAATGAGCGAGCCGGCCGACATCGTCGCAGCCGCCCTCGCCGCCGTCGGCCCGCAGGACTTCGCCGGGGTTCGGGTCCTCGTGTCGGCGGGCGGGACGCGCGAGCCGATCGATCCGGTCCGGTACATCGGCAACCGCTCGAGCGGCCGCCAGGGCATCGAGATCGCCTCGGCGGCGCGCGACCGGGGCGCCGATGTCGTGCTCGTCGCCGCGCACCTCGAGGTCGAGCCGCCGCAGGGCGTCCAGCTCGTCCGGGTGGAGACCGCCGAGGAGCTGCGGATCGCGATGCTCACCGAGGCCGCGAAGGCCGACGTCGTGGTCATGGCCGCAGCCGTCGCCGACTACCGCCCGCAGCGCGTGTCCTCGACCAAGATCAAGAAGGAGCAGCAGGGCGACGCGCTCGAGCTCGTCCTGGTCCGCAACCCCGACATCCTCGCGGAGCTGACCGCGGAGCGCCGCCCGGGGCAGACGTTCGTCGGCTTCGCGGCGGAGACGGAGCGCGAGGACGCCGGGCTCGTCGAGCTCGGCCGCGCCAAGGCGGCGCGCAAGGGCGTCGACCTGCTCGTCGTCAACCGCGTCGGCTGGGACGAGGGCTTCGGGGCCGAGGCGCCGAACCGGGTCCTCGTGCTCGACGCGAGCGGGACGACACATGACGACGCGAGCGGGTCGAAGGCCGTCGTCGCCGGTAAGGTACTCGACGTTGTCCGAATCGTAAGGAACCAAATCAATGAGTGATCTCAGGCTGTTCACCTCGGAGTCCGTGACCGAGGGCCACCCTGACAAGATGGCCGACCAGATCTCGGACGCCATCCTCGACGACATGCTGCGGCAGGACCCGAAGGCCCGTGTCGCCGTCGAGACGCTCACGACCACGGGTCTCGTCCACGTCGCGGGCGAGGTCACCACGACCGGCTACTCGGACATCAACCGACTCGTGCGCGACACGATCATCGGGATCGGCTACGACTCGTCCGACGTGTGGTTCGACGGCCGCGCCTGCGGCGTCGAGGTCTCCATCGGCGGCCAGTCGCCGGACATCGCGCAGGGCGTCGACTCGGCCATCGAGAACCGGGAGCAGGGCGGCACCGACGACCTCGACTCGCAGGGCGCCGGCGACCAGGGCATCATGTTCGGCTACGCGACGAACGAGACCGAGGTCCTCATGCCGCTGCCGATCTGGCTCGCGCACCGCATGGCGGAGCGCCTCACCGAGGTCCGCAAGTCCGGCATCGTCGACTGGCTCCGTCCCGACGGCAAGACGCAGGTCACGATCGGCTACGACGGCACCACGCCGAAGAGCGTCGAGGCGGTCGTCGTGTCCACCCAGCACTCGGACAGGATCTCGCTCGAGGACCTCCGCGAGGCCGTCGACGAGCTCGTGATCCGCCCGACGCTCGAGCGCATCGACCTCCCGTCGCAGGCCGCGAAGCGCTTCATCAACCCGACCGGCAAGTTCGAGATCGGCGGTCCTGACGGCGACGCGGGTCTCACGGGCCGCAAGATCATCGTCGACA
>JAGIAU010000256.1 GCA_017744755.1 Microbacteriaceae bacterium | reverse complement strand
GCACGAGCACCGTCGCCGGCACGCGGAGCGTCGCCTGCCTGGCGGCGAGCCGCAGCGGGCCGATCGACCGGACGGTGACGTCGGCCGCGTGCCGAGCGCCGCGCCGGAACGGTGTGAGCCGCGTCACCACGGTGCGGCGCTCGCCCGGCGGCACCGCGACGCGGACGCGACCCGGCCGCGCCTGCGCGGACGGCGGCCACCCGTCCCGGACGATGCCGTGGAGCGTCCTCCGCCCCCGGTTCTCCAGGCGCAGCAGCGCGTCGGCCGACTCGCCGAGCCGAAGCCGGGCCGGCGCATCCCGTTCGACCCGGACGGTGCGCGGCGAGGCGGCGAGCAGCACGTCGAGGCCGCCGAGCAGCGCGCACAGCGCGAGCCAGGCGAGGAGCACCCACGGCTCGCCGACGGCGACGAGCGGCACCGCGCCTGCGGCGACCAGCAGCACGAACCACCCCGTGACGGCCATCGTCTCGATCCGTTTTCAGGGAACCAGGGGGGTATGGGCGCAATACGGGCTCGTACCCCGCTCTGTCCCTGAAAACGGCTTCATGGCGAGGGTCACAGGGGGACCTGGACCTGCTGGAGGATCGAGCCGAGGATCGCGTCGGCGGTGACGCCCTCGAGCTCCGCCTCCGGCCGCAGCTCGATGCGGTGACGCCACACCGGGAGCACCATCGCCTGCACGTGGTCGGGAGTGAGCGCGTCGTAGCCGGTGAGCCATGCCCAGGCGCGGGAGGCGGCGAGGAGCGCCGTGGAGCCGCGCGGGGAGACGCCGAGCTTGACCGAGGGGGACTGCCGGGTCGCGCGCGCGAGGTCGACGGCGTAGCCGAGCACCTCGGCCGAGGCGCCCACGGCGCGCGCCCGGCGGCGGCCCTCCGCGATCGCCGCCGCGTCGAGCACCGGCTCGATGCCGGCCGCCGCGAGATCCCGCGGGTCGAAGCCCGCCGCGTGGCGCGCGAGCACCGCGAGCTCGTCGTCGCGGCCCGGCAGGTCGAGGACGAGCTTCAGCAGGAAGCGGTCGAGCTGCGCCTCCGGAAGCGTGTAGGTGCCCTCGTATTCGACGGGGTTCATCGTCGCGGCGACGAGGAACGGATCCGGCAGCGGGCGGGACACCCCGTCGACCGTGACCTGGCGCTCCTCCATCGCCTCCAGCAGGGCCGACTGCGTCTTCGGCGGCGTGCGGTTGATCTCGTCGGCGAGCAGCAGGTTCGTGAACACGGGGCCTTCGCGGAACTCGAAGTCGCCCGCCTTCGCGTCGTAGACGAGCGAACCCGTCACGTCGCCCGGCATGAGGTCCGGGGTGAACTGCACGCGCCGCGTCGTCAGGCTCGTCGCCCGGGCCAGGGAGCGCACGAGCAGCGTCTTCGCGACGCCCGGCACGCCCTCCAGCAGGACGTGGCCGCCGGCGAGCAGCGCGATGGCGAGGCCCGTGACGGCGGCGTCCTGCCCGACGACGGCCTTGCCGACCTCGGCGCGGAGACGGTCGAAAGCGGGGCGGGGATCGGCGGCGGCCGCATCGGTCATGGCTTCATTCTCCAGGGTTGCGGATGGAGTTCGTCAGTGCCGCCCGGTCGCGCGGCGGACCGCGGTCTCGAGCTCGGCGAGATCGTTCGCGAGGCGCACGAGATCGCCGTCACTCGCCGGGACGGCGTCGCGGAGCAGGGCTCGCAGCCCTCCGACAGGACGACCGGTCAGCGCCGCGGCGGACACCGCGACCTGCTCGGCGTCGGCCGAGGACGGCAGGCCGAGGAGCGGCGCGATCCGGTCGAGCGCGCCGAGGCGGAGCGCATCGACGGCGCGGAGGCGGGCGCCGGCCCGCGCGTACAGGCGCGCGCGGCCGCGCATCGTCTCGTCGGCGCGCACCGCGACGGGAAGCGGCTCGACGACGAGCGGTCCGAGGCGACGCCCTCGCCACACCGCGGCCGCGACGAACACGGCGCCGAGCAGCAGCACGAGCGGCACGACCCAGGCGGGCGAGAGGTCGCCGAGCGTCGGCGGCGCCTCCCCCGACGCCTCGAGGATCGACGGCGAGAACC
>JAGIAU010000255.1 GCA_017744755.1 Microbacteriaceae bacterium | reverse complement strand
TGCATGCGACCGACGTCAGGGCGCGCCGGCTCGTCGACGGCGACGTGCGCCCGGCCGACGAGCAGGAGCACCTGTCCGCGCGGCTCGTCAGCTACAGCGACGAGCCGACGGTGTGGATCTCGGTCGAGACGCGCACGAGCCCGCCGCTGGAGATCGCGCTGACGGACGCCAACCGCTGGGTCATGGCGCTCGGTGCGACCATGGTCGACGAGGGCGCCAGGCTGCGCTGAGCGCGTCCGCGGGACGTCCTCCCGGAGCGCGGGCCCGCCTCGTTCAGGCGAGCGCCGCCGCGGCCGCCGTGATGCGCCGGTGCAGCAGCTTGGACAGCGAGATCATCGCGAGCAGGGGGATGACGATCCAGAACAGGTTCGGGAGCACGCCGATCGCGAGGAAGCCGAGCAGGTCGCCGGTCTCGAGCGAGTGCCGGGTCTTCTCGAGGCCGCTGCACGCCTCGATCGTGAAGTAGGCGACGGTCTTCCAGAACGTCGCGGTCTGGATCACGAGCCCGAGGATCGCGACCCACGGCTTCCGGAGATTGCAGAAGACGACGATGAGGCCGATGACCTCGACGAGGTTCATCCACGACTGCGCCTCGCCCCAGGCGTCGGTCTGCGTGCCGCCGTAGGTCTTGTCGTAGTTGCCGTAGAGCACGTGCCCGGCCCAGAGGCCGGAGAGCGGACCGCCGACGTGCGAGATCGGCCCGAGGAGCACGTAGCAGGCGTCGTAGGTCTGGATGAACGCCGTGACGATGAACCATACGAGCACCCAGCGGGGGATGCCGATGGGCGCCTTGGCGAGCCTGCCGTCGTTCGTGCTGGTCATAGCTGTCCTCCGATCGCCCCGACGACGCCGTCGAGGGGGGTTCCTGATGCGTCCCGCTTCGCGCCGGATGCGGGCAGCTCGCGCACCGCGCCGTCGGCGCCGTTCGCGAGTGCGGGTGCCGGGCCGGCCCAGGCGAGTGCGAGCGCCGACTCGCCCTTGAGGAACGCGTGGGCGCGGACGCCGCCGGTCGCACGGCCCTTCCCGGGGAACTCGGCGAACGCCGACACCTTCGCACGGCCGGGATCGGCGCCCGCGAGCGTCGCCTCGGGCGTCGACACGGTGACGACTACCGCGTCGTCGGCCGAGGCGACGCTGCCGAAGAAGATCACGCGGTCGCCCGCCCCGAGGTTGATGCCGGCCATGCCGGCGGCGGCGACGCCCTGCGGGCGCACCTGGGCCGCCGGGAAGTGCAGCAGCTGCGCGCCGGCGGTGACGAAGACGAGTTCCTCGGCGTCCGGCCCCTGGGCGACGCCGACGACCTGGTCCTTGTCCTTCAGCGCGACGATCTCGAAGTCGGGCCTCGCCGGATAGGCGCCGGGCTGCACGCGCTTGACGACGCCCTGCGCCGTGCCGAGGGCGATCGGCTGCTCGGAGGCGAGATCGACGAGACCGAGGACGCTCTCCCCGCGGGCGAGCTCGAGGTAGTTCGAGACGCGGACGCCGGCGGACAGCAGCACCGAGGTCGACGGGACGCTCGGCAGGTCGGCCGCGGTGAAGCGGATGAGGCGGCCGGCGGTCGTGACGGCGCCGACCTCAGCGCGCGCCGTCGTCGCGACGCGGGAGCGCACCGCGTCGTGCTTGCCTCGCCGCGTCGCCTTCGGCGGCTCGAGGCCCTCGGTCTGGTCGATCCGGATCATCCGGCCCGTCGCGGAGAGGACGACGTCGCAGGGGGTGTCCTGGATCTCCAGCGACAGCGGCGGCGTCCTCGTGCCCGCTGGGGCCTTCAGGTCCGCCGATGCCCCGGCCGCGGCGCGCGCCGAGGCCGAGGGCAGCGCCAGGGTCGAGAGCACCGTCCGGCGCGGCGTGCCGAGCCGCTCCGCGACCTCGTCGAGCTCGTCGCCCACGAGGGCGAGGAGCCGGGCGCGCTCCGCGAGGACCGCCTCGAGGGTCGCGATCTCGGCGCGCAGCGAATCGCGTTCCGCCTCCAGCTCGATCCTCGAGAACTTGGTGAGGCGCCGCAGCCGCAGCTCGAGGATGTACTCGGCCTGCGTCTCCGAGAGGTCGAAGACGCTCATGAGC
>JAGIAU010000254.1 GCA_017744755.1 Microbacteriaceae bacterium | reverse complement strand
GACGACCTGCGCATCCTCGAGGACGCCCAGGCGGGCCTCATCGCGGAGCTGAAGGAGGATGCCCTGCGCGCCCGCGCGGAGCTCGTCAACTTCCGCACCCGCGTCGAGCGCGACCGGCAGGCGAACCGCGAGTCGACGATCGCCGAAGTGCTGCGCGCCCTGCTTCCGGCGCTCGACGACCTCGACCGCGCCGAGGCGCACGGCGACCTGCCCGAGGGCTCGCCGATGGCGATCGTGGCCGCGAAGCTGCATGGCGCGTTCGGCCGCTTCGGTCTCGCCGCCTTCGGCGAGAAGGGCGACCCCTTCGACCCCGCCCAGCACGAGGCGATCTTCCAGCAGCCCACCCCCGGGGCCGAGTCGGAGACGGTGCTCGACGTCGTCGAGCAGGGATACCGGTTCGGCGACCGGGTCATCCGTCCGGCCAAGGTCGCGGTGGCGGTCCCGGCGAAGGACTGAGCGGAGGCGGCCATGGCGAGCCAGGACTGGTTCGACAAGGACTTCTACGCGTCGCTCGGCGTGGCCAAGGACGTCTCCGACGCGGAGCTGAAGAAGGTCTACCGGAAGCTCGCGCGGAAGTACCATCCGGACTCGAATCCGGACGACGCGGCCGCCGAGGCGAAGTTCAAGGAGATCAGCGAGGCGTACTCCGTCCTCTCCGACCCGGAGCAGCGCAAGGAGTACGACCAGCTGCGCGCGCTCGGCGCGGGCGGAGCCAGGTTCTCCCCCGGCGCCGGGGGCGACTTCGAGGACCTGCTCGGCGGGCTCTTCGGCGGCGGCGCCGGCGGACCGGGCGGGCGCGGCTTCAGCGCGGAGGACCTGAGCGGGCTCTTCGGCGGTGGCGGACCGTTCGGCGGCTTCGGCGGGGGCGGGCGCGCGCCGCGCGGTCCACGGCGCGGGCGCGACCAGCGGGCCTCCGTGACGCTCGACTTCCAGTCGGCGGTCGCCGGCGACACGATGACGCTGCAGACCGGGGACGGCCGTTCCGTCACGGTCCGTATTCCAGCGGGCGTCGCGGACGGCCAGACCATCAAGCTGCGCGGCAAGGGCGAGGCGAGCCCCAACGGCGGCGAGCCCGGCGACCTGCTCCTGACCGTGACGGTCCGGCCGCACCCGGTGTTCACGCGCGACGGGCAGAACCTCCGCGTCGTGCTGCCGGTCACCTTCGTCGAGGCGGCGCTCGGCGCGACGGTCGAGGTGCCGACGCTCGGCGGCGACACCGTCCGCGTCAAGGTCCCCGCCGGCACGCCGTCCGGCCGCATGCTCCGGGTCAAGGGCAAGGGCGTCAAGACGCCGAAGGGCGACGGCGACCTGCTCGTCGAGGTCCAGGTCGTCGTGCCCGATCGCATCGACGGCGAGGCCAAGGAGGCGCTCGAGGCGTTCGCCGCCGCGATGCCGCCCGGCGATCCGCGCGAGGACCTCTACCTGCGGGCGAAGGCGGGCCGCTGATGGACGAGCGCTCCCCCGTCCTGCCCATCCAGGCGGCCGCCGACCTCGCCGGCATGCATCCGCAGACGCTGCGGCAGTACGACCGGCTCGGCCTCGTCTCGCCGACCCGCACCGCCGGGCAGTCGCGCCGCTACTCGCTGCACGATGTCGCGCGGCTCCGCGAGGTCGCGCGGCTGTCCGCCGAGGGCCTCAACCTCGAAGGCATCCGCCGCATCCTCGACCTGGAGAACCAGGTGCTCGCCTTGGCCCAGCGCGTTCGCGAGCTCGAGCACCTCCTCGCCGACGAGGTGCTGAACCGCCCGGGCCGCCGCGTCTTCGCGGCCGGAGCCGAGGGCGAGGTCGTCTCGGTCAAGAACGGGACGCGCATCAAGCGATCCAATGCGGTCGTCCTCTGGCGGCCGCGCCAGAGCTGAGCAGAAGGGACAACGGACATGGCGAACATGCAGGGCGCGCCCTCGAGCACCGAGGAGCAGAAGTCCGCGCTCGAGCAGTACGGCGTGAACCTCACCGAGATCGCCCGCAGCGGCAAGCTCGATCCCGTCATCGGCCGGGACGCCGAGATCCGCCGAGTCTCCCAGGTGCTCACCCGGCGGACGAAGAACAACCCCGTGCTCATCGGCGAGCCC
>JAGIAU010000253.1 GCA_017744755.1 Microbacteriaceae bacterium | reverse complement strand
CTGCAGACCTACCTCACGGCCGGCCCCAAGGAGACGCGGGCCTGGACGATCGGCAAGGGCTGGAAGGCTCCGCAGGCCGCCGGCGTCATCCACACCGACTTCGAGAAGGGCTTCATCAAGGCGGAGGTCATCTCCTTCGACGACCTCGTCGCCGCCGGCTCGGTCGCCGCCGCGCGCGCCGCCGGGCGCGCCCGCCTCGAGGGCAAGGACTACGTCATGCAGGACGGCGACGTCGTGGAGTTCCGCTTCTCCTCGTAGAACGCGCCGGTCGCCCGCCCGGGTCCGCCGCCTGCTCGGGCAGCAACGGGAGGGCGACTCGTCGTAGCGGTCGGTATGTCGTCGGGCGACCGCAGTGACTACCTTTTCGTAGTCGGCGTAGTCGGCGTAGTCGCGCAGCACGTCATGCGCGTCCAGCTCCGGTCCTGCGGTGCGCCCGGCGCCGGACCAGTAGATTCGTCGCTCGTGGAGGAGACGAGCGAGGCCGTCTACGACAGTCAGTTCGTCCGGGGGCTTTTCGACCGGATGTCGCGCTCGTACGAGCGGATGAACTGCGATGATGTCCAGTCCCGGCGCCTGGCGGCGGAGGTCGCCCGCATTCTGAAACCCGGTGGCCGCTACGCCTTCATCGAGGTCACGGAGCCGCCGAACCGGGTGCTCCGCGCGCTCTATGCGTTCCATCTCAGCCGGATCGTGCCGCCGATCGGGACGCTGCTCGCGGCGTAGAGGCCGCTCACCCCCGGCCCCGCATCGCGGACCAGAGCGCGGCCCACTGCTCGGGCCGGAGATCCCTTGGCAGCGCGTCGCGCCGGATGCCGCAGGCCTCGAGCGCCGCTCGAGGCGCGTCGCGGGCACCGCCCGGCATCCGGGCGAGCACGCCGCCGATGCCGCGGCCCGGGCCGGTGAAGACCGCCCGGACGAAAGCGCGATAGCGGGCCCGGTCCTCGATCGGGACGAGCGGCGCCGCTCGACGTTCGATGCCGAGCAGCCCGCCGTCGACGGATGGCATGGGCCGGAACGCCGACGCCGGTACGCGTCCGTGCAGCTCGAACTCGAACCAGGGCGCCGTCTCGGCGGTCATCATCGTGCCGCCGCCCACTCCTGCGCGCTTTCGCGCGACCTCCCACTGGGTCAGCAGGACGGCATGCCGCCAGTGTTCGGCGCCGAGCAGCTTGCGGAGGATCGGGGTCGTCGCGTGGAACGGCACGTTCCCGACCACGACCTCGCGGTCGATGCGCAGGTCGAGACCGTCCGCCGCGAGCACGCGGACCGATGGCAGCCTGCGACCGAGCCGGGCCGCACGATGCTCGTCGAGCTCGACGGCGAGCAGGTCGCGACCGAGGCGCGAGAGCGGGACGGTCAGGGCGCCGTCGCCGGCGCCGATCTCGACGATGTCGCCCGTCGTGCGCGCGACGAGTGCGACGATCCGGTGGATCGTGGGCTGATGATGCAGGAAGTTCTGGCCGAGCTCGTGTCGGCCACCGTATCGGGAACGGGACATGGGACTGCTCCAGTCGTTGCGGCGGAGCACCCGGCGGAGGGCAGCGAGGACGTGCCTGGTCGCTTCCGAGTGCGATGAACCGGAAGGACGGCGCGACTGGATCGCGTCGGGTCAGGTCATGCGGATCGCATGAGGGAAGTCCCGAAAGGGGGAACGCGAGCAGCGGGACGCGCCGTCAGGCGCGACGGTCCCGGAAGGAACGGCGCCCGGCGGCGGCGATGCACAATGCCCCCATGCGCATCATGCTAGCTCCTCGTGGTGTCGCCAGGCAGGCTTCCTCCTGATGTCGGCCCCGGATGCGAGGATGAGCGCATGCCGGAGATGCCGGAGACCGAGGCGCTCGCGCGGTTCCTGACGGAGCGCGCGGCGGGGCGGCGCATCGAGCAGGCGCGCGCGTTCAACGCCGCGGTGCTCAAGACCTTCGACCCGCCGCTCGAGGCGCTCGCGGGTCGCACGGTCGGCGCGACGACCCGGCACGGGAAGTTCCTGGCGATCGAGACCGCTGGGGCGACTCCGGGCGACGGAACGATCCTCCTCGTCATCCACTTCGCGCTCGCCGGCTGGCTGCGCTGGTACGA
>JAGIAU010000252.1 GCA_017744755.1 Microbacteriaceae bacterium | reverse complement strand
GAGCGGGATCGTCGGGTCCTGGCGCCAGGCGCTCGAGTTGTCGATGACGATGACGCCGGCCGCGGCGAACCGCGGCGCCTGGACGCGGGACATCGTCGCACCGGCCGAGAAGATCGCGATGTCGAGGCCGCTCGGGTCGGCCGTCGCCGCGTCCTCGACGACGACCTCGCGGCCGTCGAACTCGATGACCTTGCCGGCGCTCCGCTCGGAGGCGAAGAATCGGATCTCGGCGATCGGGAACCCGCGCTCGAGAAGGATGTCGCGCACGACGGCGCCGACCTGACCGGTCGCGCCGACGACGCCGAGACGGACGCCTGCTGCACTCATAGCGGACAAGTCTACGCGGCGCGCCCCGTACGCTCTGCCCGCCGCGTGCGCGCCGACTCCGTCGAGCGTGTGCGTTCGCGTCGAGCGTGTGGGCTCGTGAGCACACGCTCGACGCGAACGCACACGCTCGACGGGATGGCGCGACCGCTGAGAGGGTGGCATGGGCGGGCGGGCTCGCGGCGGCGGCAGAACGTCCCTCCACAGGGCGCAGACCGAGGCCGACTGTGCACATTCGCGTCGCGTTCCAAGACGCCGCGCGCCGGCACGCACCACGATGGCGCCATGCCGGATGCCATCGTCCTCACCACCACCGCGGAGCACGCCCACGCCGGGCACTCGCGGGAGTCGCTCGTCCGGGCCGCGCGCGACGGCGAGCTCCACCGCGTGCGACGCGGCGTCTACGCCGACGCCCCGGGATGGCGTGACGGAACGCCCGCGGCACGACTCCTCGCCAGGGTCCGCGCGGCACAGGCGGCCGCACGCCACCCGCTCGTGTTCTCCCATGAATCCGCGGCGATCCTCCACGACATCCCGTTGCTCGGGGCGCTGCCCGAGCGGCCGACCGTCGCCGTCGGCCCGAACGCGCCGCGTTCCAACGCCCGAGTCCGCCGGGTCCAGCGCGCGGAGCCGCCGGCCACCGTCGAAACGACATGGGGACTGCGCGCGACGAGTCCGATGGAGACGGCGATCGACCTCGCCGCGGTCCGGTCCCCGCTCGGCGGTGCGGTCGCCTTCTCTCGCGTGCGCCAGCACGACGGGGTCAAGACCGAGGACATCGAGGCCGCTCTCGCCGCCCGCCGCCCGTTCCGATCGGTGCGGCGCGTCGAACGTGCGCTCGCGATGTCGTCCGGCGCCTGCGAGTCGCCACTCGAAACCCTCGTGCTCGTGCGCTGCACCGACCTCGGCTTCGCCGCACCGGAGCAGCAGGTCGAGATCGACACCGATCGAGGCCGATACCGGGTCGACTTCGCGTGGAACGACCGGCAGACCGTGCTCGAGGCGGACGGCGTCGGCAAGTACACCGACCCCGTGATGCTCGATGGCGCCGACCCGACGGACATCGTCGTTCGAGAGAAGGTCCGCGAGGACCGCATCCGGCTCGTCACATCCGCATTCGGACGCGTCGGATGGCTGGACGCCTGGCACGGGGACGGGCTGGAGCGGATCCTGCTGCGGCTCGGCGTGCCACGGGTCCGACCGCGTGGTCGGCTGACGCGGTGAGCGCCGAGTGTGTTCTCTCGCGTCGAGTGCGTGCCCGCGTAGGCGCACGCTCGGCGCGAGAGAACACACTCGGCGGATTCCGGCGCGCCGGTCGCGCGAAGATCGTGCTAGCGGCCGGTGCCCGCGTAGACGATCGCGTCCGCGTCGCCGTCGAGGCCGAAGGCGGTGTGGATCGCGCGGGCCGCCGCCGCCGCGACGCCGGCGCGGGTCACGACGGAGATGCGGATCTCGGAGGTGGAGATCATTTCCATGTTGATGCCGGCCTCGAAGAGCGCCGTGAAGAGCTTCGCGGAGACGCCCGCGGAGCTGCGCATGCCGGCGCCCACGACGGAGACCTTCGCGATGTCCTCGTCGTGCCGCAGCTCGACGAAGCCGACCTCCGCCTTCGCGCCCTCGAGTGCGGCGAGGACCGCCGGCACGTCCGACTTCGGCAGCGTGAACGAGATGTCGGTGCGGCCCGATTCCGAGGTCGAGACGTTCTGCACGATCATGTCGACGTTCGCGTTCGCGTCGGCGACGATCGTGAAGATCTGCGC
>JAGIAU010000251.1 GCA_017744755.1 Microbacteriaceae bacterium | reverse complement strand
GCTCAGGATAATCCGGTCGACCTCCTTGCGCTGCAGCGCCTGCACGGCCTTCGCCATCGCGAGGTACGTCTTGCCGGTGCCCGCCGGGCCGATGCCGAAGACGACGGTCGCGCGGTCGATCGCGTCGACGTAGGCCTTCTGCCCGGGCGTCTTCGCGCGGATGGTCCGGCCGCGGCTCGTCAGGATCGGCTCGCCGAGCTCCTTCGACGGCTGGCCCCCCTGCTCGAGCAGCCGCTTGCTGGTCTGCACGCCGACGTCGTCGAGGTCGACGCCGCCGCGCACCATCGCGACGAGCTCCTCGACGAGCGCGCGGGCGAGCTGCACGTCCTCCGGGGCCCCCTCGAGCTTGACGACGTTGCCGCGGACGAGGACGCGCACGCTCGGCACCTGCCGCTCGATCGTGCGGAGCAGGCGATCCTGCGGTCCGAGGAGGCGCACCATGGAGACGCCGTCGACCTCGATCTCGTCGGTGACGGACTCGGCCTCGGCGTCGATCCCTCGGTCAGAGCTCGTCAAGGGAACCCTCGTCCAGCGGCGCGGCCCCGTCGCCCATCACATGCGCGTGCACGTGGAACACGGTCTGCCCGGCGCCTGCGCCGGTGTTGAAGACGAGGCGGAAGTCGCCGCCGGTGTGCTCGGCGGCGAGCGCCTGCGCGGTCGCCACGATGTGGCCGAGCAGCGCGGGGTCGCCGGCGGCGAGCTCCACGACGTTCGCGTAGTCCTCCGTCTTCGGCACGACGAGCAGATGCACGGGCGCGCGCGGCGCGATGTCGCGGAAGGCGATCACGAGGTCGTCCTCGTACACGATCTCGGCCGGGATCTCCCGGTCGATGATCCTGGTGAACACGCTCGTCATGCGTCCAGTCTAGATTCCGGGGGCGCTCCGCGGTCCGCGGGTCGAGCGGCTCGAAGGGAGCGCAGCGGGACCTCGGACCGGAGCGCTACTGGTGCTCCACGGCCCCGGTGGCCGGATGCCGCGGCTCCTGCGGCGTCACGAGCAGCGTGTCGGGCCGCGCGCTCGCCGCGAGCATGTGCGCGAGCGGTCCGGGCGAGGCCGCGTACTTCGCCCGATACGCCTCGTCGACGCCGTCGAGCGTCGCCGAGTCGATGACCGACTCCGCCGTCACGGGGATCCGCCGCTCCCCGTCCGCGAACTCCGCCGCATGCGCCCGCACGACCCGCGCGAACCACTTGCTGCCCGCCCCGTGCCCGTTCCGGACGTACGCGTGCCCGCGGTGCACGACGGCCCAGATCGGGGTGAGGACCTCGCGCCCGGCCTCGTTCGTCGTCACGACCCGCACGACCGGCGTCCGCTCGAAGTACTCCAGGTCGGCCGCAGCATTGCTCATGGGCCGATTGTCCCGGCCGCGGCGCCGTGCGTCCATGATGCAGGGCGGATTCACGGGGAGGGCGGACGGGTCGGAGCGGGACCGGCCTCAGCGACGCCTCGAAGGCCGTCGGGAGTCGCGCATCATGACGATGACGAGCGGCGCCCCGATCAGGGTGAGCAGGATCGCACCGCCGAGCAGCAGCCACACCTCGCCCGGACCGGTCGCGCCGAGCTGCGACGGCGTGAGCGCGAGACGGACCGCGCAGCGCGGCGCATCGTTGGCGAGCGGCGTGGTCGCGCAGTCGGGCACGGCGGCGACCGGGTCCGCGAGCCCCGTGCGCTGGACGGTGTTGACGATCGCTCCGTCGCCTCCCGCATGCAGGCGCACGGCGTATTCGACCGTGATCGTCCCGCCCGCGGGCAGCGGACCGCTCCAGTGCAGACCCGGGTCCACGACCGTCGCGATGCCGCCGGAGGCCACGACCGGGCCGACGGCGACCGCGTCGTCGAGCAGCTCGCTCATGTCATCGACGAGCTGGGCGGGGTCGCCGGCCGTGAAGTCCGCACCGCCGACGTTCGTCGCCGTGATGACATAGCGCACGATGTCGCCCGCCCGCGTCCCGTCGGCGACCTCGGCCGTCTTCGTGAAGCGCATCTCCGGGAGCTCGATGTCGGCGCATGCCGTCGCCTCGCCCTGCACCGTGCCCGCGGCGAGCAGCGCGACCCGGTTCCCGTAGCCGGCGCCCGGCGCGCCGCAGCCC
>JAGIAU010000250.1 GCA_017744755.1 Microbacteriaceae bacterium | reverse complement strand
GAATTGTCGATTTGTTCGACGACGACCTGGACATCGTGAGCGACCGAATGGCTGACCTCCGCGACCTCGTGCTTAAGGCCGCTGCAACCGTCCCTGACTAAGCAGAGTTGTGGGGGATTTGTGGGGGTTCGGGCGCGGATTCGCCTGGAATCGGCCGATTCCCCTGTAGCCCTGGGGGCGGATCCGGCGGAGGAGGGGGGATTCGAACCCCCGAGGGCTTGCACCCAACACGCTTTCCAAGCGTGCGCCATAGGCCACTAGGCGACACCTCCGGGCGGACTCCAGGGATCGCCCGGAGACCAGTCAGAGAGTCTACCTGCTCCGGCGCCGAGCCCGCGCCGTGCCCGCGTCCGGCCGCTCGGGCTAGAATCTTCGACGGCTCCCCGCGTGGCGCCATCCAGGCCAACTCCCCCAGGGCGGAGACGCAGCAAGGGTAACCGGGCTCTGGCGGGTGCGCGGGGAGTCCCCTCCTCACCCCGCCGCAGGGCGTTCTGCCGTGCGGCGCCGGGCGGCGGTCGATACCATTGACTTCCGGGGGAGCACCGGGCGGGGGCGCTGCATGACGCCCGGCGACGGTGCATCGTCCTATCCGGAGACAGCCGAGAGTCGAGCACGGAGGAGGCCGCACGTGGCGCGCAGACCGCAGTCGTCGCCGCCGGTCCTGCCCGGCTTCGCCTATGTGCGCCCGCTCGGCGCCGGCGGCTTCGCGGATGTGTTCCTCTACGAGCAGGACATGCCGCGCCGCGTCGTCGCGGTCAAGGTGCTGAGCGCCGACGCGATCAACCCGGAGGTGCGCCGCCTCTTCAACGCGGAGGCCGACGTCATGGCGCAGCTGTCCGCGCATCCGTCCATCCTCACCATCTATCAGGCGAGCGTCTCCTCGGACGGACGGCCCTACCTCGCGACCGAGTTCTGCCCGGAGTCCTTCGGCGACCGGTACAAGCAGTCGCCGCTCGCGCTGCCGACCGTGCTCGACGCGGGCATCCGCATGGCGGCCGCGCTCGAGACGGCGCACCGGGCCGGCGTGCTGCACCGCGACATCAAGCCCTCGAACATCCTCGTGACGCAGCTCGGCCAGCCCGTCCTCGCCGACTTCGGCATCGCGACGTCGCTCGCGGCGATCGACGACAGCGAGCAGCTCGTCGCCATGAGCATCCCGTGGTCGAGCCCGGAGGTCGTCACCGAGGCGACGACCGGCAGCGTGCAGACGGAGGTGTGGAGCCTCGGCGCGACGATGTACACGCTCCTCGCCGGCCGCAGCCCGTTCGCGGCGCCGGAGCGGGAGAAGAACACGCGGGACCTCATGCGGGAGCGCGTCGTCAAGGCGCACTACACGCCGCTGCGCCGCCCCGACGTGCCGCCGCAGGTCGAGCAGCTCCTCGCCCGCTCGATGGCGAAGGACCCGGCGCAGCGGCCGCAGGGCATGCTCGCCTTCGCGGAGGAGCTGCGCTGGGTGCAGCAGGAGCTCGGGCTCCCGCTCACGTCGATCGAGGTCGCGAACCACGCCTGGGCGGCGTCGCCCACGATCCTCGACCAGGACGACCGGCGGCGCGGCCCCGTCGTCTCGACGGTGCTCGAGGACTCGCGCCGCGCGGCCCGCGCCGCGAAGCGCAACCCGGGTGCCAGCCGCAACGTCGACGAGGGCATCGTGCAGGCGCGGCCGGCGGGCGCGTGGTGGAAGGGCGGCCTCATCGGCGGCGCCATCGCGGGCGTGCTCATCGCCGGCACGATCCTGGCGCTCGTGCTCACGGGAGTCATCGGCTGATGGCCCGGCCCGCGAGCGGTCGCCGCGCCCCCGCGATGATCGCGTGGACGAGCGGCGCCGTGGTCGCGACGCTGCTCGTGGGCGGCGCGGTGCTCGCGCAGGGCTACGACGCGCAGGAGGTGCCGACGGTCGAGTCGTCGGTGTGGGTCTCCCGCGACGCGTCCGGCGGCCAGTTCGCCAAGGTGAACACGGACATCGGCGAGATCGAGTCGGTGAACGACGCGGCCGGGCTCGCGGGCGTCGCCCAGGCGCGTTCCGACGCCTTCGTCCTCGGCTCCGGCTTCGCGAAGTACTGGCCGGTTGACGCGGCCAGACCGCTCGACATCGTGGAG
>JAGIAU010000024.1 GCA_017744755.1 Microbacteriaceae bacterium | reverse complement strand
CTCCGTGAGCGTGTGCAGGTCGACGGCGCTCAGGTTCGACTGGATGGCGCGGTAGGTGTACGGCAGCACGAGGATCCCGTAGGCGAAGCAGAGCGTCCACGCGCCGCTGCCGAACATCCTCGCGATGACCGAGTACACCGGCGCGAGCCCGACGACGAGCACGATCGCCGGGATCGTGATCGGCACGAGGCAGACGAACTCGAGCACGCGCCGCAGCTTCGGGAAGCGCAGGTGCACGAGGATCTGCGTCGGCACGAGGATGACGAGCACGATGGCGATCGTGAGGACGGCGAGCAGCAGCGAGTTGAGGATGCCGCCGACGAGCGGCTTCTGGTACGCGGGCGGCATCCGGCCGCCGAGCACCGTCGCCCAGTGCTCGAGCGTGTAGCCGCCCGAGAGGCCCGCGCGGAGCGAGAACTCGAGCATCGCGACGATCGGGACGGCGAAGACGAGCCCGACGACGACGAGGACGAGGACCTGCGTCGTCCGGCTCGGCCGGATGTCCGCGGGAGAACGTTCTGCGCGGACGCGCACCGGCGCCGTCATCGCTGCCACCGGGAGGCGCGGCGATCGAGGAGCGCGTAGCCGACCATGACGACGACCATCACGACGATCATGCCGAGGGCGAGCGCGCCGGCGAGGTTCGAGCGACCGAGCACCGTCTCCGAGGTGAGCGAGGCGCGGATCTGCAGCGGCGTGATCTGCGCGCCCTGGCTGATGAGCGCGGCGGCGGTCGCGAAGGAGGAGAACGCGTTCGCGAAGAGCAGCAGCAGCGAGCCGAAGAAGGAGGGCGCGAGGACGGGCGCGCCGATGTGGCGCCAGAACGCGAGACGGGTGCCGCCGAGCGTCGCGTTCGCCTCCGCCCACTGCGGGCGCAGCCCCTCCATCGCGGGCATGAAGACGATGACCATGAGCGGCACCTGGAAGTAGATGTAGGGGAGCACGAGGCCGGGCATCTCGTAGAGCCACACGCCGTCGGCGAAGATGTCGATGCCCCAGGAGCGCAGCAGGATCGTGACGAGGCCCTGGGCGCCCATCGTGGCGATGAAGGCGAAGGCGAGCATGACGCCGCCGAACTGCGCCAGCACGCTCGAGAGCGCGTCGACCGCGGTGCGCAGCGGCCCGGTCCCCGGGGAGCGGGTCAGCGCGTAGCAGACCAGGAGGCCGAGCACGGCGCCGGCGACGGCGCTGACGGCCGACAGCCAGATCGTGTTCCAGAAGCCCTGGAGGACGAAGCCGTCGCCGAGCGCGGCCACGTTGTCGAGCGTGAACGCGCCGTCGTCGTCGAGGAAGCCGGAGCCGACCGCGATCAGCGTCGGCAGCGCGAGGAAGAGGACGACGTAGACCCCGAATGGGAGCAGCCCGAGGGCCGCCCCCATCCGGAAGCTGCGGGTCCTGTCACTGGACAGCGGCCGCCCACTTCTCGCCGAGGAGCTCGCCGGCCGCGGCCGACTGCTCCGGGGTGAGGGCGACGAAGTCGGTCGGCGCCGCGGGCAGCGCGCCCCACAGCTCCGCGTCGATCTCGCCGGAGGCCTCGAGCGCCGAGCCCAGGACCGGACGGGCGCCGCCCGCGAGCCACAGGTTCTGCGCCTCGGCGGTGTACAGGAACTCCTGCCACAGGCGCGCGGCGGCCGGGTGCGGCGCCTCCGCGTTGATCGCCTGGTAGTAGTAGCCCGCGTAGCCGGTGCCCTCGGGGATCGTGACCTCCCACTTGCGGGTGCCCTCGAGCTGCTTCGCGTAGCCGGCCTGCAGGTAGTCCCAGTCGAAGGTGACGGCGATCTCGCCCGACGCGATCGTCGAGGGGGTCGCGTCGACCTTGAGGAAGTTGCCGGCCGCGTTCAGCTCCGAGAAGAAGTCGATGCCCGCCTGGAAGTCGTCCGCCGAGCCGCCGTTCTGCACGGCCGCGAGGCCGACGCCGGCGAACGCCGCGCCCGCCTGCGTCGGGTCGCCGTTCAGCGCGACCTTGCCGCGGTACTCGTCGCCGAGCAGGTCCTCGAGCGACTTCGGCTCCGGCACGACGTCCGGGTCGTAGCCGATCGACATGAAGCCGCCGTAGTCGGCCCAGTACCGTGCGTCGTCCGCCTTGAGCGCGGCGGGGATGTCGTCCCACGCCGCGACGCGGTACTCCGCGAACTGGTCCGTGTTCGCTGCGGCGACCGCGAGACCGAGGTCGAACACGTCGGGGGCGGTGTCCTGGCCGGCCAGGTCCTCGGCCGCCTTGATCTCCTCGGCCGAGGAGATGTCGGGCTGCGCCTCGTTGACCGTGATCTCCGGGTACTTGGCCATGAACGCGTCGAGGACGGCGCCGTAGTTCGCCCAGTCGCGGGGGAGGGCGATGACGTTGAGCGCGCCTTCGGCCCTGGCGGCGGCCTCGAGGGCCTCCAGGCCGCCGAAGTCGCCGGCGCTCGTCGCCGTGGCGGCGTCGACGGTGCTCGCCGTGCCGTCGGTCGGGGCGGGCGTGCCGGTCGTCGCGCAGCCGGCGAGGCCGAGCGCGGCGACCGCGGCGATCGCGAGGCTCGCGATGGCGGGAGTGGTCTTCACAATTCCTCCAGGTGCGGCCGACCGCCCGGGCTGTGGTCCGGGCTGCGGTGCCGTCCGCTGCTCGGCACGCTAAGCGCGACCGGGAACGCGGCAGCAGACGGGGAGTGAACGTTCGGGGTCGCGCGGGAGTCGGGATGCGCCCGGCGCGTTCTCCCCTGGGCGAACTCCGCGCCCGCTCGCGGCGGAATGTCGCCCCTGAGCACTACCATTCAGCCATGGACTTGCTCTGGCTCTGGATCCTCATCGGCGTGGTCGTGCTGCTCGCCCTCATCGTCGGCATCTTCTACTGGGCGACGTACAACGGCCTCGTCACGCTCAAGGTCCGCGTCGATGAGGCGTGGAGCGACATCACGGTGCAGCTGAAGCGCCGTGCCGACCTCCTGCCGAACCTGATCGAGTCGGTCAAGGGCTACGCCGCGCACGAGCGCTCGGTCTTCGAGGCCGTGACGAACGCGCGCGCCGCGACGATCCAGCCGGGCATCTCGCCCCACCAGGCGGCCGAGGCCGAGGGCATCCTCCAAGGCGCGCTGAAGAACCTGTTCGCGGTCGCCGAGGCGTACCCGCAGCTGCAGGCCTCGCAGAACTTCCTCCAGCTGCAGGCCGAGCTCGTCGACACCGAGGACAAGATCCAGGCGTCGCGCCGCTTCTACAACGGCGGCGTCCGCGAGCTGAACACGAAGATCAAGGTCTTCCCGAACAACCTCATCGCGCGTCGTCTCGGCTTCTCCGAGGCGGAGTTCTTCGAGGTCGCCGACGCCGCGGCGATCGCGGAGCCGCCGCGCGTGCAGTTCTGAGCAGCGCGGCTGGCTGGGGGCGCGGCTAGTTGTACTCCGCAGTCCGGAAGAACAAGGTCAACACCGTCCTGATCCTGCTCTTCTTCATCCTCATCATCGGCGGTCTCGGCGCGCTCGCGGCGTGGATCTACCAGAGCTGGGTCATCGCGGCGGTCACCGTGGGCATCGCGGCGGTCTACGCGCTCATCCAGTACTTCGCGGCCTCCGCGGAGGTGCTCGCCCTCTCCGGGGCGCGTGAGATCCAGAAGCGCGACGAGCCCCGGCTGTGGCGCACCGTGGAGAACCTGTCGATCGCGACGGGCACGCCCATGCCGCGCGTGTTCGTCATCAACGACCCCGCGCCGAACGCCTTCGCGACAGGGCGCGACCCGGAGCACGCGGCCGTCGCCGCGACGACCGGGCTGCTCGAGATCATGGACGACTCCGAGCTCGAGGGCGTCATGGCGCACGAGCTCGGGCATGTGCGCAACTACGACATCCGCGTCTCCATGATCGTCTTCGGCCTCGTCGTCGCGATCGGCATGATCGCCGACCTGCTGCTGCGGATGGCGATCTTCGGCGGCCGCTCCCGCAACAGCAACGGCGGCCCGATCCTGCTCATCTTCGGCCTCGTCGCGATGATCGTCGCGCCGCTGCTCGCCGCCGTCGTGCAGGCCGCCATCTCCCGCCAGCGCGAGTACCTCGCCGACGCGACCGGCGCGCTCACCACCCGCTACCCCGAGGGCCTCGCCCGCGCCCTCGAGAAGCTGCAGACCTACGGGCAGCCGATGCAGCGGCAGAACTCCTCGATGGCGCATCTCTTCATCTCGGACCCGAACCGTCCCGGCTTCATGGCCCGCCTCTTCGCGACGCACCCGCCGTTGCAGGAGCGCATCGAGCGCCTGCGCCACATCGGCGGCGGCTTCTGAGTCATCAGGCCTCCGGGTACTGGAAGACCTCGTCGAGTCGCACGCCCAGCGCCCGCGCGATGCGGAACGCGGTCTCGAGCGAGGGCGAGTACCTGCCCTGCTCGACGGCGATGAGCGTCTGGCGCGTCACGTCGATCCGGCCGGCGAGCTCGGCCTGGGTCAGGCCGGCGGCCTCGCGGAGGGCCCGGATCGAGTTGGTGACGGCGGTCGGCCTCACCATGCTCGGCTGAACGCTCCGCGGTACGCGGCGATCTTCGCGATCGAGCCGAGGATGGCGGAGCAGAAGAAGCCGAGGAAGATCGCGTTCGCGATCCAGAACGGCGCCGCGGCGAGCATCGCGAGGGCGAGGCCGCCGAGCGCGCCGGCGATGACGAAGGCCTGTCCGGTGCGGTCGGCGAAGCGGCCGATCAGGCGGTCGCGCTCGTCGCGCTTGTTGCTCTCGAGGTCGGTGTACACCCGGAAGACGGCGTGCAGCACGATCGATGCGCCGATCGAGCCGAGGACCGTCCAGATCATCGGCCAGGCGAAGGGGAGCTCGGCGAGCGGGCGGCCCGCCGCGCCGGCCCCGTTGAACAGCAGGATCAGGTAGGCGGGGTATCCGATGACGGCGAGCGCGAGCATGATCCACGCGCTGCGCTCCTCGGGGGCGGACTTGGCCGGCATGTCGGGTTGCTCCTCGATGTCAAGAAAATCAGACATTCGGAGCGTATGGCCCTGCCGGCCGTATGTCAAGAAAACTAGACACGCTTGGCCGGGCCGATCCCGTACTCGACGGACTGCGTCGTCTCGTGCTCACCCGGACCAGGGGGCGATCGTGAACGCCACGGATCCGCTCGCACCGGTCAGTTCGTCCAGGACGGTCGCGACGTACTCGCCTGCCACAGTGACCTTCGTCGTCGCCGAACCCGGATTCAGGATCGAGGTGTTGCCCAAGGCACAGCGGTCGGTTCGGATCGAGGCGATGGACTCCGGTCCGGTGAAGCTCACGAGCGTCTGACAGCCGGCGCTCGGGCTTGCCGTGCCGTCCGACATCCGGCCCTCCCACGTCACCGCGACGTCCACGTAGCCGTGTCCGAGCATCTCGTAGTAGTTCGGACCGACCCTCTTCCCGATGCCCGCGTGCGCGACCGCGGTCTCGACCTGGAACGAGACGAGCACAGGTGCGGGTGGTGGAGCGACAGGCGCGATCGGCTGCTCGATCACCGGCGTCTGTTCCGCGATTTCCTCGACGATCGGACTGGAGGACTGAGGCATGGGTTCGTTCGCGTCGATGACGGCATCATCGCTGTTCGCACTGCCGCCTGCTGCGGATCTGGCTGCCGGCTCCAGGATCCAGATCTGCGCGACCACGACGAGGAGCCCGACGACGAGAGCTACTAAGCCGGAGAGCAGGATCGCTTTGGTGCCGGATCCTTGAGCCATGGTCACCTCTTCGCTGGTTGGGGCGCACAGCCGGCATCCACGACGGGATTGCGTCGAGCCACATCTTGCTGCCCGGTGGCGATTGCCGTCAACTCAAGCGACCGGACGGACGCACGCTAGACACGCTCCAGCAGCACCATGACCTCCAGGTGCTCCGTCTGCGGGAACATGTCGAAGGGCCTCGCCTCGACCGCGCGGTACGACGGCATCCGCGCGAGGTCGCGGGCGAGCGTGTCGGGGTTGCAGCTCGAGTAGATGACCGTGGGCACGCCCGAGGACTCCAGCCAGTCGGCGAGGTCGGGGCCGAGGCCGCGGCGCGGGGGGTTCACGACCACGAGATCGGGGCGCTGCGTCGCGGGCTGCTCGCGGGCCCAGCGCGTCGCGTCGTCGGCGATGAACGCGGTCCCGGGGACGCCGGCCCGCGTCGCCGCGGCGATCGCCTCCGCACTCGTCTCGACGCCGACGATCTCGCGGCCGGGGCCGGCGAGTGCGAGCGCGAAGCCGCCGACCCCGCAGTACAGGTCCCAGACCCGGGCCGGGGCGCCCTTCGACTCGCTTCGCTCGCTCAGGGAGCCAGTTGGGTCCCTGAGCGAGGCGGAGCCGAGTCGAAGGGCCCCTTCCGCCCACTCCGCCGCCTGGCGGTACAGCGCGGCCGCGACCGCGGTGTTCGTCTGGAAGAAGCTGCGCGGCGGCAGCGCGAGGTCGAGCTCGCCGACGCGCATCGTGAGCGCGTCGTTCGACGTGAGCACATGCTCCTCGTCGCCCTCCAGGAGCGCGACATGCGCCGGGAGGATGTTCGCCGTCGCGACCGCGAGCCGCGGCAGCGCCTCCCGCAGCGCCGGCAGGTGCTTGCGCACGCGCGGCAGCGCCTCCGTCGAGCGCAGCACGAAGCGCGCCATGAGCGCGCCGTCGGGCGCCTCGGTCACGAGCACGTGCTTGAGCTCCCCGCGGCGCGCGGCGACGTCGTACGGCACGAGGCCCGCCGCGGTGATGAACGCCCTGATCGCGGGGAAGGCGGCGCGCAGCCCCTCCGACGTGATCCCGCAGCCGCTCAGGTCGACGCCGCGCTGCGCCGCGTCGAGGATGCCGAGCGTCGGCGCCTCGACCGTGCCGCCGACGACCATCTTCGCCTTGTTCCGGAAGGCCGCCTCCGGCCCCGCGAACGCGGGCAGCCAGCGCACTTCCTCGCCTGGCACCGCGGCCCGCGCGCGGGCCTCCTTGTCGGCGAGCTGCCGCGCGCGCGGCACCCCCATGAGCGTGCACGACCGGCACTCGCCGCGGTCGAAGTAGTCGCACTGCATGGTGCGTCCATTGTCCCGCGCGCCCGCGGGCGCGTACCCCTCAGAAGACGGCGGCGAGGGCGCCCTCGAGCGCCTCGACGAGCCGCGGCACGTCGTCCGGGGTGAAGGCGAGCGGCGGCCGGAGCTTCAGCACGGAGTTCGTGGGACCGCAGACCGAGGTGAGCACCCGCCGCTCGCGCAGTTCCTCGAGCACCCGCAGCGCCTGGCCGGTCGCCGGGGTCTTCGCGTCCCGGTCGGTCACGAGCTCGACCCCCGTGTAGAGGCCGGCGCCGCGGACGTCGCCGATCGCCGGGTGGCGCTCCGCGAGGGCGCGCAGCTCGGCGCGCAGCACGTCGCCGGTCGCGAGCGCGCGCGCCTGCAGGCGCTCGGCCCGGATGACGTCGAGCACGGCCTGGGCGGCGGCCATCGCGACGGGGCTGCCGCCGAAGGTGTTGAAGTAGGGGCGTGCCGACGCGAACGGCTCGAGCACCTCGCGTCTCGCCGCCATCGCCGCCACCGGGTAGCCGTTGCCCATCGGCTTGCCGAGCGTCACGATGTCCGGCTGGAGGCCGTGCCGCTGGTAGCCCCAGAACGCCTCTCCGGTCCGGCCGAAGCCCGGCTGCACCTCGTCCGCGACGACGACGCCGCCGTGCGCGTGCACGAGCTCGATCGCGGCGGCGATCATGCCCGGCTCTCCGGTGTGGATCCCGTCGGAGGAGAACGAGCTGTCGAGGATGATGCCCGCGAGCCCGTCGCCCGTCGCCTCCGCGTCCTCGATCGCGACGCGCACCGCGGCGAGGAAGGCGGCGCCGGCGGCTTCGGCGGAGCCGTGCCGGTAGGCGTCCGGCGGCTCGACGACGCGCAGGGCCGGGTCCATCGCCTCCGAGCCCGACAGTGATGGGGAGTGGGCGGAGACGAGGGCCGTGTTGCCGTGATACGCCTCGCTCGTGGCGATCCATGCCCTGCCGCCGGTGGCCTCTCGGCCGACGCGGAGCGCCAGGTCGTTCGCCTCCGACCCGGAGTTGACGAACATGACCTGGTCGAGCCCCGGCATCGTGCCGAGCAGGTCCTCCGCGTACTCGAGGATCCGCTCGTGCAGATAGCGGGTGTGGGTGCTCAGGGTCGCCAACTGGGCGTGCACCGCCTCGACGACCGCGGGATGGGCGTGGCCGATCGAGGCGACGTTGTTGTAGCAGTCGAGGTACTCGACGCCGTCGGCGTCCCAGACGTGCGCACCCCGACCGCGGACCACTTCGACGGGTCGCCGGTAGAACAGGCGGTAGGCCGGACCGAGGAGGGCGCCGCGGCGCTCGACGAGGTCGCGCGCGCGCGGCGGGAGCGCCGCCGCATCGGCCGCCTTGAAGCTGTTGCCGTCCAGGATCGACGCGTTGCCGGTGCGCGGGGTCTCGTCCACGCGACCATTGTCCCGTGCTCCGGTGGGTAGCATCGCTCGCATGGCCGCCGGACTCGCGCTCTTCGACGACACGAGCCGCGGCGACCGGGCGCCCGAGTGGGTGGAGCGCGCCGTCGTCGAGCGTTGGGACCTGCCGCGCGGCACGGAGGCCCGGCTCGTCGTCCTCTCCGAGAACGTCACCTTCCGCGCCGGCGACCTCGCCGTCCGCCTCGCCCGCCCCGGCTACGGCGGCGGCGCCGGTCATGCCCGGTCCGAGCTGCTGTGGATCGAGGCGCTGCGCGCCGCCGGCTTCCCGACGCCCGCGCCCGTCCGCGGCGCCGACGGCGAGCTCGTGCAGACGATCTCGTCGCGGGATCCCGATGCGCCGCGTTCGGCGGCGCCCGACCCGCGTGACATGTGGCTCGCGACCGCGACCGCCTGGATCGAGGGCGAGGTGCTCGAGGATCGCGCCGACTTCGCGCGGCACGCCGCCGAGATCGGCCGGCTCACCGCGCGGCTGCACGAGCATGCGAGCGGCTGGCGCCGTCCGGCGGACTTCGTGCGGTTCGAATGGGACCTGCCCGAGATGGTCGGCGAACGCGCCCGCTGGGGCGACTGGCGCGCTGCCGCGCTCGGCGACCGCGAACGCGAGCTGCTGGAGGAGGCGGAGCGCCGGGCGAAGCGCTCGCTCGCCGAGCGCGGGGTGGACGCCGCCGATCGGACGACGGACCGCTGGGGCCTCATCCACGCCGACCTCCGCCCCTCGAACGCGATCCTCCGCCCGGACGGCTCGCTCGCCGTGATCGATTTCGACGACACGGGCTGGGGCTGGTGGCTCGCCGACTTCGCCGCCGCGCTGACGTTCTACGAGCACCGCGACGTCGTCTACGAGCTCGCCGCGGGCTGGATCGAGGGGTACACCGAGACGGCGCGACCGCTGCAGTGGGCGGACCTGGACGAGGCCTGCGCCTGGTCGCTGATCCGCCGGCTCACGATGCTCGGCTGGCAGCAGACGCACCGCGCCGACGCCCTCCCGCCGGACCTGTGGGCCGAGTACCAGCCCGGCACGCTCGAGGTCGCCGCGCGCTACCTCGACGACCCGCGCGCCCTCGTGCGGTAGCCCGCCGCGTCGACGCCGTCGGGGCGGCCCTCACTCGAGGCCGCCTCTCGCCGCATCTCATCGCCGCCGGTCGAGCGACCCGCATCCCTCGGTCGATCGGGCCTTCGAACGCTCGAACGCTCGAACGCTCTGGCGCTCTGGCTCTCTGATTCGAGGGTCTCCTGGTCTGGCCTGCTGGCCTGCGACCTCAACGAACTTGTAGATCTCAACTTTTGTTGAGGGAGTTCGGCAGGCAGATGCAGCCCGAAGGGCTGTGGGCGGGGCGGGCCGGAGGCGGCGGGCGGGGCTCAGGCGAGCGCCGCGCGGAGGTCGGCGGTGAGCGTGCCCCAGTCGGCGACGGTGACGTCGTCGAGGCCCTGCCAGACCGCGGCGGCACGGACGAGCTCCGCGACCCGCCGCGGGTCGGCGGCCGGGACGCCCGGGCCCTCCTCGCGCCAGGCGGACTGCACGCGGAGCACGCGCGCCTTGCGGTCGGACTTGAGGTCGATCCGGCCGACCAGATGGTCGTCGAGCAGGATCGGCAGCGAGTAGTAGCCGTAGACCCGCTTCGGCGCGGGCGTGTAGATCTCGATGCGATAGCGGAAGCCGAACTGGCGCTCCGCGCGGTCCCGGTCCCACACGACGGGATCGAAGGGGCTGAGCAGCGCCGCGGCGCCCAGCCGCGCCGGCCGGCGCGCGTCGCGGTGCAGCCAGGCCGGCTGCTTCCAGCCGTCGACGCGGACGGGGAGCAGCTCGCCGGCGTCGGCGAGCTCGGCGACCGCGGCGCGGGTGTCGTCGGTGCGCAGCCGGAAGTAGTCGGCGAGATCCGCCGTCGTGCCGACGCCGAGCGCGATCGCGGAGCGGCGCACGAGCTCGCGGATCGCGTCGGCGCGCGCCACCTCGGCGCCGAGCACGGAGGCGGGCAGGACCTGCTCGGGCAGCGCGTAGCGGCGCTCGAACCGCGTCCGTCCGGCCGACACGACGTCGCCGCGGCGGAACAGGATCTCGAGCCCCCGCTTCACGGCCGACCAGCCCCACCACGGCCCGTGCCGGCGGTTCTCCTCGTGCTCGATGTCGCTCGCGGCGAGGGGTCCGTCGGCGCGCAGCACCTCGAGCAGCTCGTTCATCAGCGCCTCGTGGTCGCCCGCGAAGTCGGGGAACCACGGATCGCGGGCGCGGTACTCCGCCTTCTTCCACGCCCAGAGCGGCAGGTCCTCGACGGGGAACAGTGCGGCCTCGTGCGCCCACCACTCCGTCCAGCGGCCCGGGTCGGCGAAGGTGAGGCGGTCGAGGCGCGCCTTGTCGTAGTGGCCCAGCCGGGCGTGGAGCGGGAGGTAGTGGCTGCGCTCGAAGACGTTCACGGAGTCGAGCTGCAGGAGCTGCAGGCGCCGGACCGTCGTCTCGAGCCCCTTGGGCGCACCCCCGAAACCCTGGGCGGCGAGGAGGATACGGCGGGCCTGGCCGGCCGTCAGCCGATCGGCGGGGCGTTCTGTCACGAGAGCCACGGTATCGGCGACCCCCGACACTCTATGCTCAGGGCATGAGCGACGAGGCGAACGTGCCCCGCGGGCTGCGGACGGCGGCGGGCTGGTCCTGGCGGCTGCTGCTCATCATCGGACTGGTGGCGGCGTTCGTGTGGCTCATCATCACGTTCCGCATCATCGTCATCCCGTTCCTCATCGCGATCCTGCTCGCGGCGCTGCTCATCCCCTTCTCCAACCTGCTGCAGCGCCACCGCTGGCCCCGCTGGCTCGCGATCCTCACGAGCATGCTCGGCGCGCTCGCGATCATCGGCGGGCTCGTCACCCTCGTCGTCTTCCAGATCCGCGGCGGGTGGAACCAGCTCGTCGCCGCGACGCTGACCGCCGTCGACCAGATCGGCGGCTGGCTCGCCGGGCCGCCGTTCTACCTCGAGCTCGAAGAGCTCCGGCAGGCCGTCATGGACTGGTGGGAGGCGTTCTCCGCCGACATGAGCACGATCTGGTCGGGCGCGCTCAGCGTCGGCAGCACGGCGACGCATGTCCTCGCAGGCCTGCTGCTCACGCTCTTCGCGACCCTGTTCCTCCTGATCGACGGTCCCGGCATCTGGCGGTGGGCCCTCGGCCTGCTGCCGCGCGGCGCCCGCCCGCGGCTCGACGACGCCGCCGGGGCCGGATGGACGACGCTGACGACCTTCGCCCGGGTGCAGGTGTTCGTGGCCTTCGTCGACGCCGTCGGCATCGGCCTCGGCGCGTGGATCCTCGGCCTCTTCTACGGAGGCTTCCCGCTCATCGTCCCGATCGCGGTCGTCGTCTTCCTCGCGAGCTTCATCCCCATCGTCGGCGCGTTCGCCTCCGGCGCCCTCGCCGTGTTCGTCGCCCTCGTCTACCTCGGCCCGATCCCCGCCGTCATCATGCTCGGCATCGTGCTGCTCGTGCAGCAGATCGAGGGCCACGTGCTGCAGCCGCTCATCATGGGCACCGCGGTCAAGGTGCACCCGCTCGCCGTCGTGTTCGCCGTCGCCGCCGGCTCCCTCATCGCCGGCATCCCCGGAGCCCTCTTCGCGGTCCCGCTCGTCGCCGTCGCGAACACCGTCATCCGCCGGCTCGCCGCGACCGCGGAGCCGGGGGCGGCGGGGGGCGTCCTCCCCGGGCGGGACGGCCCGATCGGCGACGCTCAGGAAGCCGTGCCCGAGTTGGGCCAGGATGGTCGAGAGGAACGACCCGCGGGAGACAGTCAGTGACCACCGAAGCCGCGAGCGCGACGCGGACCATGCCCACGCTCGCCGAGATCGAGGCCGCCGCGGCGCGCGTCGCCGAGGTCATCCAGCGCACGCCCATGCAGACCTCCCGCTCGATCGCGGAGGTGCTCGGCAGCCCCGTCTACCTCAAGTGCGAGAACCTGCAGCGCACCGGCTCGTACAAGATCCGCGGCGCCTACAACCGGCTGTCCCGCCTCACTCCGGAGGAGCGGGCGCGCGGGGTCGTCGCGGCGTCCGCCGGCAACCACGCGCAGGGCGTCGCCTTCGCCGCGCGGGAGCTCGGCATCAAGGCGACGATCTTCATGCCCGTCGGCGTCGCCCTGCCCAAGCTCGAGGCGACGCGCGGCTACGGCGCCGACGTGCAGCTCGTCGGGGACGCCTTCGACGCGACCAACGCCGCCGCGATCGAGTTCGCCCGGACGACCGGGGGCGTGTTCATCCCGCCCTTCGACCACATCGACGTCGTCGCCGGGCAGGGCACGCTCGGCCTGGAGATCTGGGACGAGGCCTCCGCACCCGACACGATCATCGTGCCGATCGGCGGCGGCGGGCTCGCCGCGGGCGTCGCCGCCGCGGTCAAGCAGCGTGCCGCGCTCGAGGGCCGCACCGTCCGCGTCATCGGCGTGCAGGCGGAGAACGCCGCCGGCATGGCGGCGTCCGTCGACGCGGGGCAGCTCGTCACGGCGGAGGTGCATCCGACGATCGCCGACGGCATCGCGGTCGCCCGCCCGGGCGAGCTCACGTTCGCCATCATCCGGGAGCACGTCGACGAGATCGTCACCGTCAGCGACGACGAGATCGCCGCGGCCCTCGTCGTGCTGCTGGAGCGCGCCAAGCAGGTCGTCGAGCCCGCCGGCGCCGTCGGCGTCGCCGCGGTGCTCTCCGGGCACGTGCAGGACAGCGGCCGCACCGCCATCGTGCTGTCCGGGGGGAACATCGACCCGCTCCTCATGGAGCGCGTCATCAGCCGCGGCCTCACCGCCTCGGCGCGCTACCTCAAGGTCGCGATCCCGCTCTCCGACCGCCCCGGCCAGCTCGCCCGGATCTCCGAGATCATCGCGCGCGCCTCCGCGAACGTCGTCGAGGTCCGCTACTCGCGACAGAACCTCGACCTCAACATCAACCAGGTCGAGATCGAGATCCACATGGAGACGCGCGGGCCCGCGCATCAGGACCACGTCCTCGCGCGCCTGCGCGACGGCGGCTACGAGCCGCGCGTGACGCGCTGACGCGTCCCTACTCGGCGCCGGAGCGCCCCGCGCCGTCCGCCTCGATCTCCGCCGCGATCCGCTCGCGCGCCTCCTCCCGGTAGCGCACCCGGCGGATGCGGCGCACCATGTCGATGATGAGCAGGATCGCCGCGACGATGACGAACGCCGTGAACGTGAAGCCGATCCAGCCGGGCGTCACCTGCGTGGGGTCGATCCCGGTGGGCGTCGGGCTCGGCGTGGGGATCACGAACGGGAGGTTCACGAGCGACCAGCCTACGCTGGAGGGCATGACGGACCTGGACGCGCGCTACGGCCGTCGACCTGAGGGGGAGCGCGCGCGCGGCCGCGTCGTCGGGGTCGTCGCCTCGGGGGGCGTTCTGGTCGCCATCGCGCTCGTGTGGCTGTTCTGGGCGCAGCCGTGGACCGTCGGCGAGTTCTGGAAGTCGACCGGCTTCCACGTCGTCGACGATCGCACGACCGAGGTCACCTGGGAGATCACGCTCGGGGAGGGCCAGCAGGCGAAGTGCGCCCTGGCCGTGCAGAACGATCGGCACGCGATCGTCGGCTGGCGCGTCGTCGACGTCGTCGGCAGGGCGGAGCCGACGCAGCAGCTCGCCGAGCCGGTGCGCACGACGGAGCTCGGCGACACCGGTTTGGCATACCGTTGCTGGCTCCCGTAGCATTGGGCAACCATTCGAGAGCCCGCCGGTGTCGGCGGGTTTCGCGCTTGTAGGGGGCGTCGCGGCCCGCACATCCTCGCGGCGCACGCCCGGGCGCGAGATCGCGAGATCGCGGAGGAGAACGCGCATGACCGAGAACGTGACCTGGCTGACCCAGGAGGCCTACGACCGCCTGCAGGCGGAGCTCGCGCAGCTCGAGGGCCCGGCGCGCGTCGAGATCGCCAAGCGCATCGAGGCGGCGCGCGAGGAGGGCGACCTCAAGGAGAACGGCGGCTACCACGCCGCCAAGGAGGAGCAGGGCAAGATCGAGGCGCGCATCCGCGAGCTCGGCGCCTTCCTCAAGACCGCGGTCGTCGGCGCCGCGCCCGCGGACGACGGCATCGTGAAGTCCGGCATGGTCGTCACGGCGACGATCCTCGGCGACGAGTCGACGTTCCTCCTCGGCTCGCGCGAGATGGCCGGCGAGTCCGACCTCGACGTCTACAGCGAGCAGAGCCCGCTCGGCAAGGCGATCCTCGGCAAGTCCGTCGGCGAGTCGACCTCCTACACCGCGCCGAACGGCAAGTCGATCGCGGTCGAGATCCTCGCCGCGAAGCCGTACTAGGC
>JAGIAU010000249.1 GCA_017744755.1 Microbacteriaceae bacterium | reverse complement strand
GCGTGGTCGGCGACGAGCACCCCGACCCGCGGCGTGCGCGAGGTCGCCCGCCCGGCGAGCCCGAGGGCGCGGATGGTGCGCGTGATCTCGTCGTGCTCGGCGCTGCGCACGCGGACCTGCGCGGCGAGCGGCGCCGGCGCGTCCGCCGACGGCGGCAGCAGGGCGGGCCGGATCCGGGCGACGAACGCCCTCGCCGTCGACTCGGCGCACCGGCCGGCGGCCGCGAGCGCCTCGCTCGGGATGCCCGCGCGGACCGCGGCGAGCATGCGCGCGTCGCGGTCCGTGACGGGGTCGATGACGGCGCGCGGGGACTCGCCGCCGATCTGCAGCACGTCGGGCGAGCGCCACACGATCGGCAGCCGGGGATCGATTCGGAGGAAGACCATGAGGCATCCTGCACCGGATCCGGGGAGCGCGTCGGAAGTTATCCACAGGGCGTCCCGCGGGGCTTCGCGGCACGTGCCGCGAGCTTACGAGTGCGAGCCGCGGGTTACCGAATATGACGTCTGATCAGCCGTAATATTTCGCCCGCCGCTGGCCGCGCGGCCCTCGTCTTGCGACCGTTGGGACTGCCCGAGCCCCTCGACCCAGACAGGACACAGCACATGGCCGACCTCATCCGCCGCCGCATCGCCGGCCGCACCACGACCGCCCTCGTCGGCGCGCTCATCGCCGCCGGCCTCCTCGCCGGCTGCGCCGCGACCCCTGCGGGGGAGGCGGGCGGCACCGCGGCGCCCGGCGCCGACGGCGGCACCGCCGTCGCCTCCACGACGCTGCGCATCGCGACCTCCGACGACAGCGAGTTCCAGGACGCGATCAAGGAGGTCGCCGCCGAGGACGGGCTCACCGTCGAGTGGGTCAACCTCGACGACTGGGTGCTCCCGAACACGCAGGTCGTCGACGGCACGGTCGACGGCAACGCCTTCCAGCACATCCTCTTCCTCAGCCAGTTCAACACGCAGAACAACGCGACGCTGACCCCGGTCTTCTCGACCGTCATCACGCAGTGGGGCGTGTTCTCCGCGAAGTACGCGTCGCTGCAGGACATCCCGGACGGCTCCGCCATCGCGATCCCCGACGACCCGTCGAACCGCGGCCGCGCGATCTTCATCCTCGAGGCCGCCGGCCTCATCGAGCTGAACGACGGCGTCGGCAACTTCCCGACGACGGAGGACATCGCCGAGAACCCGCACGGCTTCTCGTTCACGGAGATCGCCGCGAAGACGATCCCGCAGCAGTTCGACGACCCGAGTCTCGGCGCGGTCGTGGTCGGCACCTCGTACTTCGACCCCTCGCAGGGCATCACCTCGGACTCGGCGCTCTACCTCGACGACTCCACCTCGACGCACAATCTCCCCTACGTGAACGTCGTCGCGACGACGCAGGAGAAGGCGAAGGACGGCGCCTGGGCGATCCTCGAGCAGGCCTACGCCGACCCGCGCGTCGCCGAGGCCCTGCTCGAGGAGAACGGCGGCGCGACCGTCCTCGTGCACGTCCCCGTCGACGAGCTCCGCTCGAAGCTCGCCGAGCTCGAGACCGAGGCCGCCGCCGGCTGATCGCCGGTCCGCGACCGCACCGCACGCGGGCCGCGCGGACATGATCCGCGCGGCCCGCACCAGAGCCCCGCCGCACCCACCATCCGGAGCCCCATGACCACCGCCATCGCATTCGAGGGAGTGTCGAAGACCTTCGCCGTCAAGGGCAGGCGCTTCGAGGCCCTCCAGGACGTCTCGCTCACGGTCGAGCGCGGCGACATCACCGGGATCGTCGGCTACTCCGGCGCCGGGAAGTCGACGCTGCTGCGGACGGTGAACGCGCTCGAGCGCCCCACGGCCGGGCGCGTCCTCGTCGGCGAGCAGGACGTGACCTGCCTGCGCGGCGGCGAGCTCGGCGCCGCACGCCGCCGGATCGGCATGATCTTCCAGCGCTTCAACCTCCTCCAGTCGCGCAACGTCGCCAAGAACGTCGCCTACCCGCTCCACCTCGCCGGGCTCCCGAAGGAGCGCGTCCGGGCGCGGGTCGAGGAGCTCCTCGACTTCGTCGGGCTCACCGAGAAGGCGCAGGCCTACCCCGCCCAGCTCTCCGGCGGGCAGCAGCAGCGCGTCGCCATCGCCCGCGCC
>JAGIAU010000248.1 GCA_017744755.1 Microbacteriaceae bacterium | reverse complement strand
CTCGAGGACGTCCTCGAGGTCGTCCACGCCGAGTCGCAGTCCGGCGAGCTCGTCGGCGCCGTCGTGCAGCTCGGCGGCCAGACCGCGCTCGGGCTCGCGCAGGGGCTCAAGGACGCCGGCGTGCCGATCCTCGGCACGAGCCCGGAGGCGATCGACCTCGCCGAGGAGCGCGGCCGCTTCGCCGAGATCCTCGACGCCGCCGGCCTGCAGTCGCCGAAGAACGGCACGGCGACCTCGCTCGAGACCGCGGTGGCGGTGGCCGAGGGCATCGGCTACCCCGTCCTCGTCCGCCCGAGCTACGTGCTCGGCGGCCGCGGCATGGAGATCGTCTACGACACCGCGCAGCTCACCGACTACTTCGACCGGGTCCGGGACCAGGCGATCATCGGGGACGGCGCGCCCCTGCTCGTCGACCGCTTCCTCGACGACGCCGTCGAGATCGACATCGACGCGCTGTACGACGGCGAGCGGCTCTACGTCGGCGGCATCATGGAGCACATCGAGATGGCCGGCATCCACTCCGGCGACTCGGCGTGCACCCTGCCGCCGACGACGCTCGGCCGCGACGTGCTCGAGCGCGTTCGCGCCGCGACCCTCGCGATCGCGCGCGGCATCGGCGTCCGCGGGCTCATCAACGTGCAGTACGCGGTCGCCGCCGGCCAGCTCTACGTCCTCGAGGCGAACCCGCGCGCGAGCCGCACGGTGCCGTTCGTCAGCAAGGCGCTCGGCGTCCAGCTCGCGAAGGCCGCCTCGCTCGTCATGGTCGGCCGCTCCGTCGCCGAGCTGATCGCCGATGGCGTGCTCCCGGAGCGCGACGGCACGCACGTCCCGCTCGACAGCCCCGTCGCGGTCAAGGAGGCCGTGCTGCCGTTCAAGCGGTTCCGCACACCGGAGGGCAAGGTCGTCGACTCCCTCCTCGGCCCCGAGATGCGCTCGACCGGCGAGGTCATGGGCATCGACGCGAACTTCCCCCGGGCCTTCGGCAAGTCGCAGGACGCCGCCTATGGCGGGCTGCCGGACGGCGGGACCGCGTTCGTCTCCGTCGCCGACACCGACAAGCGCGCGATCGTGCTCCCGGCGCTGCGTCTCAAGAAGCTCGGCTTCCGGCTGCTCGCGACGCAGGGCACCGCCGAGGTGCTCGCGCGCAACGGCATCGAGGCGGAGATCGTCGCGAAGCACTCCGAGGGCAAGACGAAGGAGGGGCTCACGACGATCGTGGACCTCATCAACCGCGGCGACGTCGACGTCGTGGTGAACACGCCGTCCGGCAGCGCGGCGCGCGCCGACGGCTACGAGATCCGCATGGCGACCGTCGCGAACGACAAGGCGCTCTTCACGACCATGTCGGCGCTCGCCGCCGCGGTCGCGTCGATCGAGGCCTCGCGGGACGGATTGACGGTGACCTCATTGCAGGAGTACCAGGCGCGCCGGGACGCGGCGAGGGCCGGCGCGTGAGCGACGATCGCGGATCGAGCGGCACGGAGCGCCGTGTCGGGACCCGGACGCCCGCGCTCGAGCAGATCCTCGCCGCCGGCCCCGCACTGTGCCTCGGCATCGACCCGCACGCCGGCATGCTCGCCGATTGGGGACTGCCGGACGACGCGGACGGACTCCGCGAGTTCGGCCTCCTCGCCGCGGAGGCGGCCCGCGACGGCGGCGCGCCGATCGTGAAGCCGCAGGTCGCGTTCTACGAGCGCCACGGCGCGGCCGGTCTCGCGGCCCTCGAGGACACGATCGCGGCCGCCCGCGCGGCGGGCCTCTGGGTCATCGCCGACGCGAAGCGAGGGGACATCGGCTCGACGATGACCGGCTACGCCGACGCGTGGCTGCGTCCGGGCGCCCCGCTCGAGTCGGACGCGCTGACCGTCTCGCCGTACCTCGGCCTCGACTCGCTCGCGCCGGCGATCGACGCGGCGAGGACGCATGGCAAGGTGCTGTTCGTGCTCGTCGCGACCTCGAATCCGGAGGGGCCCGACGTGCAGCTCGCCCGTGTCGGCTCGTCCAGGACGCTCGCGGCTGACATACTCGATCGAGTGCGGCAACGGAATGAAACGGCTGGTCCGGATGCGAGTCCGCTCGGCGTCGTGATCGGCGGCTCGGGCAACGGCGAGCAGATCGCCG
>JAGIAU010000247.1 GCA_017744755.1 Microbacteriaceae bacterium | reverse complement strand
GGCCCGCGCTCTGGCTCGCCATCCTCCTGCTCGGCAGCGGCGGGGCGGTCCTCGCTGTGCACCGTCGGCGCCGGCGGGCCTGATCGTCGCTCGGGCCTCAGCCCTCGAGGTCGTCGACGCCGGGCAGCCAGGACTCGCCCGGCCGCCCCCAGCCCTCGCGCTTGATCGCCTTCGCGACGCCCTTCGCGTGCGCGTGCTCGAGCCGGTCGGCGTAGAGCACGCCGTTCAGGTGGTCGAACTCATGCTGGAAGATCCGGGCGAGCCAGCCGTGCGCCTCGATCTCGTACGGCACGCCGTCGAGTCCGCGGGCGCGGAGGATCGCGCCTTCCGAGCGGCGGAGCGGGAAGCGCTCGCCCGGGATGGACAGGCAGCCCTCCGACTCGCTCTCCTCGTCCGCCTCGCCGACCGCCGTCGGCGTGATCCACAGCTCGGGGTCGATCGCGACGCCCTCGTGGAGCGTGTCCTCGTCCTCCTGCCAGGACCAGACGAAGAGGCGCAGCCCCACGCCGACCTGCGGGGCCGCCAGCCCGACGCCGGGGGCCGCGTGCATCGTCTCGATCATGTCCGCCACGAGCGTTCCGATCGCATCGGTCGCCTCGCCGACGGGGTCGGCGGGGGTGTGCAGGACGGGGTCGCCGGTGATCACGATCGGGAGGACAGTCATGGTGCCTCCCAGCCTAAAGGGCGCCTGTCCGATAGCCTCGGACGGTGACTCCGCCTGATCTCACCGCGCTGTTCGGCGGGAACACGTGGATCGGCATCGTGCTGGCGATCCTCAGCGGCGTCGCCCTGTCGCTCGGGACGCAGTTCCAGCACCGCGGCGTCGCGGTCGTCGAGGAGCGCCACGGGGACGACGGGCAGCGATCGTTCACCCTCGCCCACTTCCGCGGCCTGCTCGCCCGGCCGTCCTGGCTGATCGGCACCCTGCTGCTCGGCCTCGCGATCGTGCTGCAGCTCGCCTCGCTGTGGTTCGCGCCGCTCACGGTCGTCCAGCCCCTCGGCGCCGTCGCGCTCGTCATCACGGCGATCATGAACGCGCGCCTCTCGCGCACCCGTCTCACCGGCAAGGCGATCCTCGCGATCGTCCTCTGCGTCGGCGGCGTCGGCCTCTTCGTCACGCTCGCGGCGTCCTACGCGCACCTGCGGCCCGTCACGAGCAACGAGCTGACGACCGTCCTCATCGCGCTCGGCGCCCTCGTCGTCCTCTGGGGCGTGCTCTACGCGGTGTTCCGCAAGTCGCCGCACCCGCTCTTCTACATCGTCGCGGCCGGCACCCTCTTCGGATTCCTCGCGACCCTCGCGAAGGTCGTCATCGGCCGCATCCAGACGCTCATCGACGCCGGCTGGCAGTTCGGCGCGGAGGAGTGGCTGACGATCCTCTGCATCGCCGGCCTCATCCTCGCGACGGTCCTCGGCGGCTGGTTCGTGCAGAACGCGCACCTCCACGGCCCGCCGGACCTCGTCGTCGCGGGCCTCACCGTCATCGACCCCATCGTCGCCGTCACGATCGGCGCCGTCGTCCTCGGCGAGCTGCAGGCCGCCCCCGTCTGGGCGGTCATCGGCATGCTCGCGATGGGCGTCGTCGCCGTCGTCGGCGTCTACTTCCTCGCCCGCCAGCACCCGCACATGCAGGACGGCCGCTACGACACCGGGCCGGTGCCGCGCGTCCCGGCCGCGTAGCGCCCGGTAGCGTTGTCCTGCCGGGGCGGTAGCTCAGCCGGTCAGAGCAGCTGACTCATAATCAGCCAGTCACGGGTTCGAGTCCCGTCCGCCCCACGCTTCACGCGTGTCATTTCGCCGGCTCCGCGATGTCCTGTAGGGGATGCGCCGGGCAGGTTCCGCAGATTCCGGCCTTAACATTCTCAACTGCAGTTGAGGGCATCTGCGCGATGCGGCGCGACCCGGGCCGCCGCGTCTCATAGTGCGGGAGGTCGGCGCGTGCTACTCCCCGCCCATCCGCATCCGGGAGAGCACCGCGTTCTCCACGATCGCGACGAGGTTGTAGAGCACGAGGGTCACGAGGGTGATGGCCGCGACGGCGGACCAGAGGTCGTCGAACTTGGCGGCGGCGCTGAACTTCTGGATGACGCCGCCGATGCCCTGGCCGGTCGACAGCCACTCGGCGAGGAGGGCGCCCGTGACGGCGCCGGGCACGGAGA
>JAGIAU010000246.1 GCA_017744755.1 Microbacteriaceae bacterium | reverse complement strand
CTCGCCGACCGTGCGATCCTCGTGAACGGCGTCGCGAAGTCCTACTCGATGACCGGCTGGCGCCTCGGCTGGATGGTCGGCCCGGCCGACGCGATCAAGGCCGCGTCGAACCTGCAGTCGCACCTCACGAGCAACGTCAACAACGTCGCGCAGCGCGCGGCGATCGAGGCGCTCACCGGCCCGCAGGACACGGTCGAGGAGATGCGCCTCGCCTTCGACCGCCGCCGGAAGGCGATCGTGCACGCGCTGTCGGCGATCCCCGGCTTCTCCGTCCCCGTCCCCGCGGGCGCGTTCTACGTCTATCCGGACGTCACCGCGCTGCTGGGCCGCGAGTGGACCGGGAAGACGCCGACGACGAGCCTCGAGCTCGCCGACCTCATCCTCGACGAGGCCGAGGTGGCGGTCGTGCCGGGCGAGGCGTTCGGGCCGTCCGGGTACCTGCGCTTCGCCTACGCGCTCGGCGACGAGGACCTCGCCGAGGGAGTCGCGCGGCTCGCGAGGCTGTTCGCGTAGGGAGCGTTCAGCCGAAGGCGCCGAGGATCACGCCGGCGACCGTGAGGGCCACGATGTCGTTCCCGACCTCGATGAGCCAGACCCGCAGGCCCTGACCGCTGAACAGGCGGTGCGAGAGCGAACTCGCCGCGGCGATGCCGACACCGAGCAGCAGCCCGACGAGACCGCCGCCGAGCCAGCCGACCGGGCCCGTCGCTGCGGCGACGAACTCGAGCACGACCGCGAGGGCGATGACCTGGACGGCCGCGCCGACGGCGGTGAGCCCGAAGGTGAGCGGGAGGCCGTGGACGTTCGGCGCGTCGCCCGGGTTGCTGCCGAGCGCCTTCACCCAGAGACCGAAGAACGTCTTCGGCAGGAACCAGATCGCGCCGACGACGAAGAACGCCACGAAGGCGATGAGGACCGCGAGCCAGTCGAGGTCGAGCGGAACGACGGTGTTCATGACCGCGAGCCTAACGACCGGTCTGGCCCCGGACTAGAGCGCGCCCGCCGGCGCCGGCAGGATGACCGGCTCCGGCCGGAGGTTGATGCCGAACTCCTGCGAGACGCGGATCTGCACGAACTCCGCGAGCTGCAGGACCTCGCGCGCCGTCGCACCGCCCGTGTTCACGATCGCGAGCGTGTGCCGCGGGGAGATCGCCGCGCGGGAGCCGGGCAGCGCGTAGCCGCGGGCGATCCCGGCCTGCTCGATGAGCCAGGCGGCGGAGAGCTTCACGTCGCGGCGGTCGGGGTAGACCCGGTGCCGCGGGCCCTCGTCGAGCGGCGCCGCGACGTCCGCCTCCTCCGTGCCGACCGGCCAGCTCGGCGCACCGGCGGGCAGGCCGCGCGCCCAGTTCTCGTCGACGATGGGATTCAGGAAGAACGATCCGCAGCTGGGGAACGCGCCGTCGTCGAGCATCCCCTTCGAACGGCGCAGCTCGAGCACCGCCTCGCGGATCGCCTGGAGCGGGGCGGCCGCGCCGACGGCCGCGCCGAGCGCGTTCGCCAGCTGCGCGTAGCCGATGACGCCGTCGCGGGAGGGCGCGAGGGCGAGCTCGATCCCGAGGACGACGCCGTCGCGCTCACCGCGCTTGAGCGCGGAGGTGCGGTAGCCGAGGCCGAGCTCGGCGGCCGGGACCCGGTCGGCACGACCGGAGGCGGGATCGAGGAGCTCGACCGCCACGAGCGCCTCGGCGACCTCCTGGCCGTAGGCCCCGATGTTCTGCACGGGCGCGGCCCCGACCGAGCCGGGGATGCCGGAGAGCGCCTCGATGCCGGCGAGGCCGCGCTCGACCGCGAACGCGACGACGTCGTCCCAGCGTTCGCCCGCCCCGATCCGGAGGCCGACGCGGCCGCCGTCCGCCGCGACGGACTCGATGCCGCGCAGACCGGCCGTCAGCACGACCGTCGCGTCGACGCCGTCGTCGGGGGCGACGACGTTCGAGCCGCCGCCGAGGACGAGCCACTCGTCGGCCGCCCGGATCGCCTCGGCGAGGTCCTCCGCGCTCGCCGGCCGCTCGATCGAGCGCGCCGGGCCGCCGACGCGCATCGTGGTGAGCTCGCGCAGCTCAGTCAAGCGCGACCTGCGCCTGCGCCTTGCCGAGCACCGTCTCCCCCTGGAACGTCACGGTCAGGTCGATCCGCGCGGTCCCCGCCTCGGCGTCGACGACGCCGAC
>JAGIAU010000245.1 GCA_017744755.1 Microbacteriaceae bacterium | reverse complement strand
TCGCCACGACGATCGGCAACCTCCGTCTCCTCGAGCAGGACTACGACGAGGACGTCGCCGCGGCGGCGGACTGGGGCCGCAAGGCGCTCGCCGCGAGCCAGAAGGCCGATGAGCTGCGCGCGGGCGGCGACGCCGCCGGCGCCGACAAGTTCGACAACCTCGCCAAGGTCGCCATCGGCAAGCAGATCTCCTCGGAGGGCGAGGCGAACACCGCCAAGCCGACGATCGACGCGCAGAACCAGGTCGTCGACAAGCTCAAGGACGGCCTCAACGGCCTCAAGGCGAAGCGCGAGGAGCTCGTCGCCAAGCGCAACGAGCTCGTCGCCCGCGCCAAGGTCGCGGAGGCGCAGTCGCAGGTCATCGACGCCATCAAGTCGGTCGACGTCATGGACCCGACCTCCGATCTCGGCCGCTTCGAGGAGAAGATCCGCCGCGAGGAGGCGAAGGTCCTCGGCCAGCAGGAGCTCGCCGCCTCGACGCTCGACGCGCAGTTCGAGTCGCTCGACGACGTCGGCGAGGAGATCGAGATCGAGGCGCGTCTCTCCGCGCTCAAGTCCGGCGGCCAGAAGGCGATCGGCTGAGCGAGGCCCGCGAGTCGAGCAGCGGAGGCGGATCGAGCAGCGCGAGACGCGGCTCGAGACCTCGGACACGGAACGCCCTCCTCCGGATCGCCCTGACGACGGCCCTCAACCCGCTCTTCACGATCCCGGGCTACTGGTTCGCGACGGGCGCGGCGCTCTGCTGGGGCGCCGCGCTCGGTCGCGGCCGCGTGCGCCGGGAGGGCGGGCTGCTCGTCGCCGACCGCCTGCCGGCCTGGGCCTTCGGCCGTGGCGGCACGACCGTCGGCGGCGTGTTCCTCACCCGCGGCGCCGCGCGGCCCGAGGTGCTCGAGCACGAGGCCGTGCACCGCGAGCAGTGGCGGCGCTTCGGCCTCGCGATGATCCCGCTCTACCTCGCGGCGGGCCGCGACCCGCACGGCAACCGCTTCGAGGTCCAGGCGGACCTCGTCAAGGGCGGCTATCTCGCCCCCGGGGCTACTTCTTCTTCAGGGACAGCTGGAGGAACACCGTCCCGAGCCACCGGTCGAACTTGAAGCCGACGCGGCCCATCCGACCGATCTCCTTGAACCCCATGCGCTCGTGCAGCGCGATCGACGCCTCGGCGCCCTGGTCGGCGATGACGGCGACGATCTCGCGGAATCCGCCTGCGCGGGCGCGTTCGATGAGCTCTCCGAGCAGCGCCTTCCCGATGCCCTTGCCGGTCGCGGCCGGTCCGAGGTAGATCGCGTCCTCGAGCGTGAACCGGTACGCCGAGCGGTCCCGGTACGAGGACACGTAGGCGTAGCCGAGCACCTCCCCGCCGGTCGCGCCGTCGCCGCTCACGGCGACGAGCCACGGCCAGCCGTTCTTCTGGGCCTTCGCGAACTTGGCGCGGAACGCCTGATGCGACAGCGGCTGCTCGTCGAAGGTCACGGTCGAGTTCTCGACGTAGTGGTTGTAGATGGCGCGGCAGTGCGGCATGTCGGCCGCGACCGCGTCCCGGACGGTGAACCCGCTCGCGGGCACCGGGTCGGGCCGCCGCCGCTGCGCCGCGCGCAGCGCGCGCCTCGGGTCGTATTCCTCGTCGGGGAGCATGCCGACCAGCCTAGGGTCAGCGTCCGCCGACGTCCGCGCGATCAGCCGTTCCGCCGCCGGCCGCGGAGGTAGGCGACCAGGAACGCGCCCCCGAGCACGACGAGCAGCACGGTCGTGACGGTCGGGAGGATCCACGCCGTCGAGCCGCCGCCCGTGTCGCCGCGGATCGCCGCGGATCCGGTGTCGTCGCCGGTCCTCAGGTCGCCGAGCGCTCGGGCGTACGCCTCGACGGCCCCCGCCCAGTCGTTCTGCTGCAGGCGCGGCAGGAGGTCGGCGTTCTCGGCGGCGGAGAGCTGCGCGTCGCTCAGCCCGATGCCGGGGTCGACGGAGACGCCGAAGCCGCGCGCGGTCGTCGCGATCGCGAGCAGCACGTCGGCCGGCTGCGTGCGCCCGCTCGACTGCGCGGTCGCGTTCGCCCAGTCGGTCGGATGCATGCCGCTGAAGTCGTCGACGAAGACGACCGTGAGCGCGAGCCCCGTCCGGTCGGCGAGCGCGTCGATCGCCGCGGTCGCCTGCGCCAGGGCGGCGTCGTCGAAGAG
>JAGIAU010000244.1 GCA_017744755.1 Microbacteriaceae bacterium | reverse complement strand
GGCCGAACAGCCAGCCGAGATAGCCGAGGAAGAGGAAGGCGAAGACGATCGAGTGCTTCGCGATCGGCAGGATCCAGCTCGCGAGCGCCGAGCCCCCGGTCGCGGCGTAGGCGCCGAGCGCGTCGCCGCGCAGCAGCGCCGTCGTGCCGCGCCAGTAGCCGCGGATCGCGCCGCCGAAGGCGCTCGGCGTCCGGGGCGCGGGCGCCGACGGCGCGGCCGGTGCCGCCGGGCGCAGCTGGTCGGTCCACGCGGACCCGTCCCAGTAGCGCTCCTGTCCCTGTGTCGAGTCCGGGTACCAGCCCGCCGGTGCCGCCGCCTGCTCGCTCATGCTCCCCCTTCGGTCAGCTCTCACCCTACGCTGAGCCGGTGACTTCCGGACGGCGACTGGTCGCGCTCCTCGCCGGTGCGTTCATCGTCCTGGTCGCACCGCTGGTCCCGCTCGCGGCGCCGGCGCCCGCCGCGGCGGACACGGGCGACTTCGAGTTCGAGTCCTTCGACGCGCGCTACGAGCTCGGCGCGGGCGCCGACGGCGTCTCGGTCGCGACGGTGACGGAGACGATCGTCGCCGTCTTCCCCGCCTTCGATCAGAATCGCGGCATCGTCCGCGCCATCCCGCTGCGCCACCTCGACATCCCGCTCGAGCTCCGCGTCGACTCGGTCACCGACGCCGCCGGCGCGCCCGTGCCCTACGAGCGGGACGACGTCGACGGCTTCGCGGAGCTCGCGCTCGGCACCGACGACTACGTGCACGGGCGCACGACGTACGTCATCGAGTACCGGATCCGCGGTCCCATCCGGGACTTCGGCGAGACCCAGGAGTTCTACTGGGACGTCAACGGCGACGGCTGGGCCCAGGCCTTCGGCCGGGTCACGGCGAGCGTCGAGCTCGGCGACGGGCTGCGGCAGAACGCGCTCCGTGCGGACTGCTACCAGGGCGGCTACGGCGACGGCACCGCGTGCGACGAGCTGACGGAGGCCGCGGACGGCCGCGGCTTCTCCTTCGCGGCGAACGCCCTGGGCCCGTACCAGACGCTCACGATCGACGTCGCCTTCCCGCCGGGCACGGTCGGCGTCCCGCAGGACCCGCGGGACCACTGGCTCCTGACCGTCGTGCCGCCGGTCGTCGGCTGGACCGCGCTCGGCCTGCTCGCCGTCGCGATCCTCGCGCGGCTCCTCGTGTGGCGCGCCCCGCGCCCGCGCCGTGCGATCGTCGCGCAGTTCGAGCCGCCGGACGGCGATCTCCGCGTGCAGGCCGAGGTCATCGGCCGGCGGAAGCGGCTCATCCCCGCCTCCCTCCTCCGCTCGGCGCTGCTCGGCGCCGTCCGCGTCGTCGACACGGCCGTGGACGACCCGCGCGTGCAGGCGAAGGACCGCTTCGCCGTCGAGATCGTCGCCGCGACGAAGGCGGAGGGCTTCGACCGCCAGGTCATCGACGCGCTCGCCGAGTCACGGCCGGAGCCGGGCCGCATCCTGCATCCCGCTCGCACCGGCGCCGCGGTTGGCGCGCAGCTCTACGCGCTGCAGGCCACCGCGCCGAGCGAGGCGGGTCGGCTCGGCTACACGCGGCGCGGCCGGAGCGAGTGGACGGCGTGGCTCATCTGGCCCGCCTGGCTGCTCCTCGGTGCGCTCGTCCCGTCCTGGGTCTGGGCGGTCTGGACCGACCTCGACCCGCCGCTCGGCACGACCATCGTCGTCATCGTGCTCGGCGTGATCACGACCTCGGTCCTGCAGCCGCCGCGCGTCCTCACCGGCAAGGGCGCAGACCTCCGCGACCATCTGCGCGGTCTGCGGCGCTACCTCACGGTCGCGGAGGAGGAGCGGATCCGCGTCCTGCAGTCGCCGGAGGGGGCAGAACGCACCGCGCAGGCCCCCGCGGCGCTTCCCGACGGCGCCGCGATCCTCAAGCTCTACGAGCGACTCCTGCCCTACGCCGTCCTGTGGGGCGTCGAGGCGCAGTGGCAGCGCGTGCTCGGGGACCGGTACGAGGCCGAGCGGGTCGCGCCCTCGCCGGAGGTGACGCTCGGGTTCGGCGCGCTGCATGCGTTCTCCGCCGCCTCGATGAGCGGGGTGCGCGCGCCCGTGAGCTCGTCCTCCGGGTCCTCGTGGTCCGGCAGCGGGGGCGGCTCGTCCTTCAGCGGCTCCGGCGGCGGCGGCTTCTCCGGCGGCGGAGGCGGCGGCGGGGGCGGCGGCGGGCGGTAGGGG
>JAGIAU010000243.1 GCA_017744755.1 Microbacteriaceae bacterium | reverse complement strand
CGATTACGCAGGGCTTACGACGGCAGTCGCACCGCGGACGAGACGTTCACGGGCGTCGCATCGCGGGCGAGTCGTTCACCGCCGCGGCACCGCGGTGCGGCGAGGACGCCGAAGCGCAGGGAGAAGACGCTCAGCGTCGGAAGATCGCGTCGTGGGTCAGATGCAGCGGCGTCGCGACGGACCCGCCGGCGCGCTGGACGACCCGCACGAAGAGGATGTCGATGAGGGCGAGCTGGGCGATGCGGCTCGACATCGCGGCCATCCGGAACGGCGACTCGTCGGCGTGGGTGAGCAGCACGATGTCGACCTCCTCGATCAGCGGCGACGCCGGCTCGTTGGTGACGGCGACGACCACGGCGCCGGCGTCCTTCGCGACCTGCACGGTGCGGAGGGTCTCCGGCGTCTCGCCGCTGTGCGAGAACGCGATCACCACATCGGCCTCCGTGCACAGCGACACGGAGGTGAGGGCGAGATGCGGGTCGGCGGCGTGCGAGGCCACCAGCCCTATCCGCGCGAGCTTCTGCTGCAGATCCTGGGCGGTCAGCGACGACGCCCCCTGCCCGAGCAGTTCGATACGCCGGGCGGCGACGACCGCCGCGGCCACGACGTCGATGGCATCCTGGTCGACCATCCGGGCCGTGCGCTCGATCGCATCGACCTGCTGCGCGCCGATCTTGGCCGCGACGACGGCGACCGTATCCTGCGGATCGATCGCCGTGCTCTCCAGCCCGAACCGGTCGCGCTGCGCCTGCGCGAGCGTGACCGAGCGCGAGATCTGCGCCCGCAGCTCCCGGTAGCCGGAGTACCCGAGCGCCTGCGCGAACCGGGCGACGGTCGACACCGACGTGCCGCAGCGCACCGCGAGGTCGGTGATCGCGAGCCCCGCGACATGACCGGGGTCGCCGAGGATCGCCTCTGCGACCCTGGTCTCGGATGTCGTCAGACCGGGCAGCGCGCGTCGCACCAGGGCGATCGCGTCAGACTGCTCCACCGGCGGATCCCCTGATCAACGAGAGCGCCGCCGCCACCCCGCCGCGGTTCGACGCGCGCACATCGATGACGGGAAGAGGCAGCTGATCGTCGATGGGAAGCCCCACGTTGACGACGACGGCGGATCCGCCCGCCGCGCCGTCGATCGCCGCGCGCTGCGCTGCCGTGAGCAGGGGGCCGTCGACGACGACCACGGCGGTCGCGTCGACCGCCGGCTCCACCTGCACGTTCGGCGCCGTGGCATCCACGCGGGTCACGCTGCCGCCGTCGCGGAGGATCTCGGTCGCGAAGTCCGCCGCCGTGTCCACGGCGAGGGTCGACCGACGACGCGCATCGATCACTGCGAGCGGACCGTCGGTCGCCGACAGCGCACCCCGCACGGTGACCGCGCGGCCGGAGACCCGGTCCACACCGGCCTCCGCGTCGTCGGCGATGCCGGCCGCCGCTGCCGCTGCGAGCTTCGCGCCGAGGGCGGACACCCGCGCAGCCGCCTCGCGGACGCGCTCGACGGAGAGCGAGCCGTCGCGGAGGGCGTCGACGATCGCGTCACGAGCAGCGTGGAAGTCGCGCTCGTCCTGATCGGGGGCCGCCGCGGGGCCGGGGTTGGTCGGGTTGCCGATGCAGAGCAAGTCGGCTCCGGCGGCGAGCGCCTGCACGGCTCCCCCGCCGATGCCCACGCTCTCGCGGATCGCCGCCATGTCGAGCGCGTCGGTGACGATCACGCCGTCGAAGCCCCAGTCGCGGAGGATGCCGAGGATGCGCGGGTTGAGCGTCGCCGGAGCCTCGCCCCACGCGGGGACGACGATGTGGGCCGTCATGATCATGTCGACGCCGGCCTCGACCGCGAGGCGGAACGGCTCGAGGTGCACGCGCTCGTACTCGTCGACGTCGAGGGAGATCTCCGGCAGAGCGTGGTGCGAGTCGAGGTTCGTGTCGCCATGCCCGGGGAAGTGCTTGGCGCAGGCCGCCACCGCTCCGCCCTGGATGCCGCCGATCATCGCCAGCGCGTGCCGGGCGACCAGCTCGGCATCCGCCCCGAACGCTCGCACGCCGATGACCGGGTTGCCCGGGTTCGTGTTCACGTCGGCGACGGGGCCCAGCTCTGCGTTCGCGCCGACCGCGCGCAGCCGGCGCGCGAGCTCGGCGCCCACCGCTGCGGTGACCTCCACGTCGTCGATGGCGCCCAGCTGGGCGGCGCCGGGCACGGTCGACCCGGTGCCGCGCTCGAGGCGGGTGACGCTGCCGCCCTCCTCGTCGACGCCGATC
>JAGIAU010000242.1 GCA_017744755.1 Microbacteriaceae bacterium | reverse complement strand
GCTGATGCTCGCCCTCTACCGCTCCGGCCGCCAGGCCGACGCGCTGGAGGCCTACCGGCGCGCACGCCACGCGCTGGTCGAGGACCTGGGTCTCGACCCGAGCCCGGAGCTCAAGCGCCTCGAGGCGGCGATCCTCGCCCAGGACCCGGCATTGGAGCTCGACGCGCCGCCGCCGGCGCCGGTCGCGGCGGCGCCCGAGCCGGCGCCGCTGCCGCTCCCGCCCACGCCGCTGCTCGGCCGTGACGAGGACCTCGCCACCGCCGCGGACCTGCTGCGCGACCCGCACATACGACTCCTCACGCTCACCGGGCCCGGCGGGATCGGCAAGTCGCACTTCGCCCTCGAGCTCGGGCACCGGCTCGCTCCGGAGTTCGCTGACGGCGCCCGGTTCGTGGCGCTGGCCGGCCTGGAGGACCCGTCGTTGGTCGCGACCGAGATCGCCGAGGCCGCCGCGCTGCTGTCCCACCACGCGGTCCTGCTCGTCATCGACAACTTCGAGCAGCTGCTCGACGCCGCCCCGGAGCTCAGCCGCCTCCTCGCCACCTCGCCGCAGTCCAAGCTCGTGGTCACGAGCCGGGCCGCGCTGCGGATCCAGGGCGAGCACGAGCTGGGCGTGCCGCCGCTGGCCGCGGAGCCGTCGGCCGAGCTGTTCGTCCGGCGGGCACGGGCGCTCGACCCGCGGTTGCGGCTCCTCCCCGGCGACGAGGAGCGGATCCGCCAGATCTGCGCCCGCCTCGACGGCCTCCCGCTGGCGATCGAGCTGGCCGCCGCGCGCATGAAGGTGCTCAAGCCCGCCGCGATCCTCGAGCGCCTCGGCCGCCGGCTCGACCTGCTCAGCTCCGGCCCGCGCGACGCGCCCGTGCGCCAGCAGACGCTGCGCGCCGCGATCGGCTGGAGCTACGACCTGCTCGACCCCGACGCCCGGGCCGTGTTCGAGCGCCTCGGCGTATTCGCCGGCGGCTTCACGCTCGAGCTCGCCGAGGCGGTCTGCGGGTTCGAGGCGCTCGACGCGATCGCCTCGCTGGTCGAGCACAGCCTGGTCACCAGCCGCGACGGGCGCTTCGAGCTGCTCGAGACGATCCGCGAGTACGCGGTCGACCGCCTGACGAAGGCCGGCACGCTCGACGAGGTCCGACGCGCGCACATGCTGGCGATCCGCGACCTCGTCGAGGGCGGCGAGAACGGGATGGAGAGCGCGGAGACCGGCGAATGGCTCGACCGCCTCGACGCCGAGCGCGAGAACGTGCGCGTCGCGATGACCTTCGCCGTGGCCGAGGGCGACGCCGACACCGCGCTGCTGTTCTGCGCCGACCTCTGGCGCTACTGGATCTGGCGCGGCAACCTGACCGAGGGGCGCGAGCTCGTGGCGGCGGCGCTCGCGATCGGGGGCGGGACGCCGGAGCTGCGCCAGCGCGCGCTCAACGGCGCCGGAGCGGTGGCGGGCGAGCAGGGCGACTTCGACGTCGCCAAGGAGCTGTTCGAGCAGGCGCTCGCGCTCGAGGTCGGCGACGGCAACCGCTCGGCGCGCATCAGCGGCAACCTCGGCAACCTCGCGCTCTACCGGCAGGACTACGACGAGGCGATCGAGCGCTACGAGGCCGGCGTCGCGTACATGCGCTCGACCGGGCACGCCCGCGGTCTCAGCCTGATGTTGCAGAACCTCGGCATCGCCCATGCCGAGGCCGGTCACCGCGACCGCGCGATCGAGCTGCTGACCGAGAGCGTCACCTACGCGCGGCGGGCCGGCGATCCCGGCCACGTGAGCTCGACGCTGCGCACGCAGGCGCGGATGCTGCTGGACGCCGGCGAGCCGGGGCCGGCACTGGAGATGCTCCACGAGGCGATGGGGCTCTCGCACAGCCTCCACGAGCGGCCCGGGCTGACCGAGTCGCTGGAGACGCTCTCGGCGGTCGCCGCCCGCCAGGGCGACCCGCGCACCGCGGCGCTGCTGATCGGCGCCGCCGGCGCGCTGCGCACCGCCGCGGGCGGGATCCGCCAGCCCGACGAGGACGCGTGGGTGCAGCGGATCGTCGCCGAGCTGCGCGACGCGCTCGGCGAGGAGGGCTTCGCGGAGGCCGAGGCGGAGGGCTCGGAGCTCGACCTCGACGACGCGGTCTCGCGCGCCCTCGCGCTCAGCGCCCGTTAAGTTCTCCCTAAAGCGAGCGGCGGTCTGGGACGCTCGCGCGATGGCACCGAAGCGACTCTTCCTCCTCTTTCTCGGAGCGTTGCTGCTCCTCCCCAGCGCGGCCTCGGCCCAGAGC
>JAGIAU010000241.1 GCA_017744755.1 Microbacteriaceae bacterium | reverse complement strand
GGCCTGACCCAGGGCGACGGATCGGAATGGGCCCGCATCTGCGAACTCGGCCTGGAACTGGATCCCGCCAACCCGATGTACCGGCCGGGCGGCCAGCCCAGCGGCGCCGCTCCGCTGGCAGCGGCTGCGGCAGCCCCGCGGACCGCTCCTCCCGCACCGGCCGCACCCGAGCCGGCGCCCAGCACGAGCAGCGTCGACCTCGACCTGGACCTCGACTTCTCCCTCGGCGACGACGAGCCCCTCGTGGCCGTCGAGCCCGAAGTAGAACTTGGACAGCCAGTCGACGCGGTCGAGCTCGCCGCGTGCGACCCGGTCGAGGTCCTCCTCGAGCTCGGCGGTGTAGCGGTAGGAGACGAACTCGCCGAATCCGTCCTCGAGCAGCGCGACGAGCGGGAACGCGACCCACTCCGGCACGAGCGCCTGGCCGAGCTTCTTCACGTAGCCGCGGTTCTGGATGGTCTGGATGGTGCTCGCGTACGTCGACGGGCGGCCGATGCCGAGCTCCTCGAGCTTCGCGACGAGGCTCGCCTCGGTGTAGCGGGCCGGCGGCTTCGTCGCGTGGCCCTTGGGCTCGACGGAACGCACCCCCAGCCGCGCACCGACCGCGACGTCCGGCAGGCGCCGCTCGGCGTCGTCGTCCGCACCGCCCTCGGCGTCCTCGCGGGTCTCCTCGTAGGCGGCGAGGAAGCCGGGAACGAGGACGACGGTGCCGCTCGCCGTGAACTCGGCGCGCTCGGCGGCGTGCTCGCCGTCCCCCGGGACATCGGCGGCGAGCGTGATCGTCGTCGTCGACTTCGTCGCGTCGATCATCTGCGAGGCGACCGTGCGCTTCCAGATGAGCTCGTAGAGGCGGAACTCGTCGCCGCGCAGCTCTCCGGCGAGCGACGCCGGCGTGCGGAAGCTCTCGCCCGACGGACGGATCGCCTCGTGCGCCTCCTGCGCGTTCTTGCTCGTGGACACGTAGATGCGCGGCTTGTCCGGGACGGTCCCCGGCCCGTACAGCGCGGTCGCCTGGGCGCGGGCCGCCGCGACGGCCTGGCTGCTGAGCGCGACCGAGTCGGTGCGCATATAGGTGATGTAGCCGTTCTGGTAGAGCGACTGCGCGACGTCCATGACGTGCTTCGACGACCACTTGAGCTTGCGGCCCGCCTCCTGCTGGAGGCTCGAGGTGGTGAAGGGCTTGCCGGGCTTCGCGGTGAAGGGCTTCGACTCGACGCTCAGCACCTCGAACTCGGTGCCGGGGGCGGAGAGCGCGGCGGCGAGCCGGACCGCCTCGACCTCGCCGACGACGCGGGCGTGCTTGACGAGCTCGCCGCGGTCGTCGAAGTCCTTGCCGCCGGCGACGCGCTCGCCGCCGAGTCGTGCGAGCTCCGCCCCGAAGCCCGGGTCGAGGGTGGCGAGCAGGTCCCAGTACTCGGCCGTGCGGAACCGGATGCGCTCCCACTCGCGCTCGACGACGAGGCGGACGGCGGGCGACTGCACGCGGCCGGCGGACTGCGCGGCCTGGCCGACCTTCCGGCGGACGACATCGGAGGCCTTCCAGCCGAACAGCCGGTCCATGATCCGGCGGGTCTCCTGCGCGTCGACGAGATGCGTGTCGAGCTCGCGGGTGGTCTCCTTCGCCTTGGCGATGGCCTCCTTGGTGATCTCGTGGAACACCATGCGCTTGACCGGCACCTTCGGCTTCAGCACCTCGAGCAGGTGCCACGCGATCGCCTCGCCCTCGCGGTCCTCATCGGTCGCGAGGTAGAGCTCGTCGGCGCCCTTCAGCGCTCGCTTGAGGTCGGCGACCTGCTTCGCGCTCCGCGGCGAGACGGCGTAGTAGGGCGTGAACCCGTGCTCGACGTCGACCGCGAACTCGGCATACGGCCCCTTCTTCAGCTCCGCAGGCAGCTCCGACGGCTTCGGGATGTCGCGGATGTGGCCGACGGACGCGAGCACCTCGTAGTCGCTCCCGAGGTACTGGCCGATCGTCTTCGCCTTCGCCGGCGACTCGACGATGACGAGCTTCTTCCCGGCCACCGGACTCCCCTTACTTCCGCCTCTGATCGCGGACTGCCTGCGAGGTGACACCATACACACGGTTTTCATGCCCGGATGTCAAGAAGCGGATTCCCGGCTCCCCGCCGGCCCGGCCGCCGCCCGGGCCTCGACGGGTCCGAACGAACTGCTCGCCTCGACCGTCACCGTCGCCACCAGGCCGTCCAGCTCGCACGCGGCGAGCGCCGCCGCATGCCGGGCGGCGAGGGCCGCGGCGACGGCGCAGGGCTCGCCCTCGGGCGTCGCC
>JAGIAU010000240.1 GCA_017744755.1 Microbacteriaceae bacterium | reverse complement strand
CAGCCTCTACACGGGTCACCAGCTGACCGACCTCGACTTCGTCGAGCTCGTCGACTTCGAGGCCATCTCGGAGGGCCACGGCCTGCCGACCACGGAGGCGGAGCGCCTGCTGGAGGACGCCGGCATCCCCGCCGAGATCCGCACGGACGTCAGCGTCGAGGAGCTCGACCAGCTCCTCCAGGACGGCTACGGCGTCACGATCGCGATCGACTCGGGCGAGGTGTGGGGCCAGGACACGGTCGACGGCGACCAGGAGTCGGACCACATGGTCATGGTGACGGAGATCGATCTCGAGCACGGCATCGTCCGTCTGAACGACTCCGGCTCCCCCGACGGCCGCTCGGAGACCATGTCGCTCGAGCTCTTCCTCGACGCGTGGGCCGACTCGAACAACCAGGCCGTCATCTGCGACGTCTCGCTCGACGAGTACTGGGCGGAGCACGGCGTCCCGGAGGCCGCCGAGGACATCGTCGTCGACGACGCGCTCGGCGCGGCGGTCCGCAGCCCCTGGGCCCTCCTCCCGATCACCGTCCAGCAGAGCGACCTGTCGTGACGGTCCGGGAGACGGCGCTGCACCGGCGCATCGAGCGGCTCTGCCAGGAGCTCGCCGATGCGGCGCCGTCTCTCGCCCCCGCGACGACCGCGATCCGCGAAGGGCTCGGACAGCCTCTGCGGCTCGCGGTCGTCGGACGCGTCAAGGCGGGCAAGTCGACGCTGGTGAACGCGCTCATCGGCCACAAGGTCGCGCCGACGAACGAGGCCGAGTGCACCCGGGTCGTCACGGAGTACCGCCACGGCCAGGTGTGGGAGGCCTCCGCGGTCCTCCGCGACGGCTCGACGCGGCCGGTCCCGTTCGACGGGACGCTGCCGGACGAGCTCGGGGTGCCGGTCGAGGACGTGTCGCACGTCGTCGTCTCGCTGCCGGCCGCGGCCCTGCACGACTTCAGCCTGATCGACACCCCCGGTCTCGCCTCGACGACGGAGGAGCTGCCCGAGCAGACCCGCCGGGCCGTCCTCGGCTCGGGCGCGGCACGGCAGGCCGACGCCATCGTCTACGTGTTCCGCTCCACCGAGCGGCTCGACGACGTGCACTTCCTCCGCGAGTTCGCCGAGGCGAACGGCGGGAAGCCGCTCGCCGGCTCGCTCGGCGTGCTGTCCCACGCCGATGCGTTCGCGGGCGGCGCGTGGGGCGCGGAGGACCCGATCGCGCAGGCGCGCGACACCGCCGCGACGATGGCGGAGCGCCGCCGCGGCGAGCTGTCCGGCGTCGTGCCGTTCGCGGGCCGGATGGCCGAGGCGGCGCGCACGGGCGAGGTGCGGGAGCGCGACGCCGCGGGCCTCGCGCGGCTCGCGGAGCTGCCCGACGAGGACGTGCAGGACCTGCAGCTCGCGCCGTTCCCCGTCGACGGGCTCTCGGAGGCCGAGGTGCGGGATCTCGTCGCGCGGTTCCACGGCTACCCGCTGCGTCACGGCCGGGCGGCGGCGCAGGGCGGGGCGAACGCGCTGACCGAGTGGCTGGCCCGCGAGTCCGGCACGCTCGAGCTGTGGGCGGCGCTGCGCGCCCGCTACGTGGGGCGCTTCCCGCTGCTGAAGGCGGCGCACGGCGTCGCGGTGCTCCGCGCCGCCGCCGACGCGGCGCCCGAGCGCTCCCGGCTCATCGGCCTCATCGACGACGCGCTCATCGACGACGCCGCGCAGCCGCTCGAGCAGCTCGCCGCGTGGGAGGAGCTGCGCGTGCGGCACCCCGACGCTCCGGAGACGGCCGAGCTCGACGCGCTCCTCGGGGCGCGCGACGATCGTTCCCTACTCGGGCTCGCCCCCGACGCCGACGCGGGTGCCGTCGCCGACGCGGCGATCGCCGCCGCCTCGCGCACCCAGGCAGCGGCCAACCTCGCCCCCGACGCGGCGCTCGCGAACGCGGCGCGCGTCCTGTCCAGGGCCTACCTGCTCATCGCTGACGAATGGTCGTCCTGAGCGGTCCGCCACGCGCTAGCCTGAAGGCCCTGCCGCCCGTGACAAGGAGTTCCGCAATGCCCGCCGCCTGGTCGCTCGCGATCGACTTCGGCACGTCGAACACGACGGCCGCCGTCGAGACCGCCGGCCGCATCGAGACCGTGCGCCTCGACGCCGCCAGCGACAGCATGCCCTCCGCCGTCCTCAAGGACGGCGACGCCCTCATCGTCGGCCGCGCCGCCGAGAACCGGATGCGGACCTCCCCCGCCGACTACGAGCCGGCGCCGAAGACGCTGCTCGGCCGCTCCCGCGCCGTCCTCGGCGGCGGCGTCGTCGACCCGATCGACCTCGCCGCGGCGGTGCTGC
>JAGIAU010000023.1 GCA_017744755.1 Microbacteriaceae bacterium | reverse complement strand
GTTCACGAGCGCCATCCAGACGCCGCCGACCGAGGCGACGTGGACGCCGTCCGCCGTGTTCCCGTGACGGTCCTCGAGGTCGACGTAGACCGCGTTGCGGAGATACTCGAGCGCGAGGTCCTGGTAGCCGATCTCGGCCGCGACGATCGCCTGCACGACCGCCGAGAGGGTCGAGTCCCCCGTCGTGAGCGGGTCGTAGTAGTCGAAGTCGGCGCGCTTCTGCTCCGCGGTGAAGTGCTGGCCCTGCAGGAGCAGCGCGAGCACGACGTCCGCCTGCTTGAGCACCTGGAAGCGGTAGATGACGAGGGGGTGGTAGTGCAGGAGCAGCGGGTGCCGGTCCTCCGGCGTGTTCGCGAGGTCCCAGACCTCGCGCTCCAGGAAGTGCGAGTCCTGGGGGTGGACGCCGAGCTGCTCCGAATACGGGATCGCGATCGCGTCGGCGATCCGCAGCCACTCCTCCGGCTCGGCCGGGGCGATGCCGAGGCGCTCCACGGCGAGGGCGAAGTCCGAGGGCTGCTCCCGTTCGAGCTGATCGAGCGCCCGGGCCGCGTAGCGCAGGTTGAAGCGCGCCATGACGTTCGTGAACAGGTTGTCGTTGACGACGGTCGTGTACTCGTCCGGCCCGGTGACGCCATGGATGTGGAAGCTGTCGCCGGCCTCGGAGCTGCGCCAGAAGCCGAGCGTCGCCCAGAGCCGCGCGGTCTCCACCGCGACGTCGATGCCGCCCGAGGCCAGGAATTGCAGATCGCCGGTGGCGCGGACGTACTTCGCGATCGTGTAGGTGATGTCGGCGTTGATGTGGTACTGCGCCGTACCGGCCGCGTAGTAGGCGGACGCCTCCTCGCCGTTGATGGAGCGCCAGGGGAAGAGCGCGCCGTCCTCGTTCAGCATCCGCGCGCGGCGCCTCGCCGCCGGCAGCATCCGCACGCGCATGCGGAGCGCGTTCCGCGCCGCGTCCGGGTCGGTGAAGACGAGGAACGGCAGCGCGTAGATCTCGCCGTCCCAGAAGTAGTGCCCGCTGTAGCCGCTGCCGGTGACGCCCTTCGCCGCGATGCCGAGCCCGTCGGCGCGCGCCGAGGCCTGGGCGAGCTGGAGAAGGTTCCAGCGGATCGCCTGCTGCAGCCGGTCGTCGTGCTCGACGCGCACGTCCGAGCGCTCCCAGAACGCCGCGAGCCACTCGCGCTGCCGGCGCTCCTCGGCATCGACGCCGGCGTGCATGGCGCGTTCGATCGTGCGACGGCACCGGTCGACGAGCTCGCGCACGGGCGCTCGGGACCCCGTGTGGTAGCTCACGAGCTTCGTGAGGCGGATGACCGAGCGCGGCTGCGCCTGGATGTGGAACACGTCCTTCGCGAGGTCGGGGCCGATGCTGTGCTCGGTCTCGATCGGGTCGGAGGTCTCGATGGTGTGATGCGCCATCGCGGCGACCGTCATGCCGGAGTTCGCGACGCGGTAGCCGAGCGCGCTGAACCCGTCCTCCTGCCAGCGGCCGTCGGGCACGAGCACGCGCTCGCGCAGCCGCTCCGCCTTCCTCGGGTCGACGGTGCCGGGGGCGCCGGCGCCGGCGTCGCCGGCGTCCTGCCGGTTGAGGATCTGCGAGGAGAGCGTGACGGGCGCGGCGTCGTCGAGGAGCTCGACCTCGAAGGTGATGATCGCGAGGTGGCGCTCGACGAAGGAGACCATGCGCGTGCCGACGACGCGGACGCGCTTGCCGCCCGGCGTGCGCCACACGACGGCGCGGCGGCTGATCCCGGTGCGGAAGTCGAGCGAGTGCTCGAACTCGAGGAACTCGGCGGTGCCCGGGTCGAACGGCTCGTCGTCGACGTAGAGCCGGATGACCTTCGCGTCCGGCGCGTTGACGATCGTCTGCCCGACCTCGGCGAAGCCGTAGGCGTGCTCCGCGTGGCGGATCGGCCAGGTCTCGTGCAGTCCGTTGATGAACGTGCCGTGCTCGTGGGCGTCCCGGCCGTCGGAGCTGTTCGCGCGCATCCCGAGGTAGCCGTTGCCGATCGCGAACAGCGTCTCGCCGAGGGCCGCGGCTGCGGGCTCGAAGCGCGCCTCGACGAGGCGCCAGGGGTCGACCGGGTAGTGATCGGGGTCCAGTGCGGCCATCGGGTCATCCTCTCCCGGGTTCGACGGATTCGGCGGATTCGGCGGGGGTCTCGGCGGGCGCGACGAGCTCGGCGAGATCGGTCACGACGACGTCCGCGCCGGCCGCGAGGAGCGCCCCGGCGCCGACGCCCCGGTCCACCCCGACGACGAGGCCGAACTCGCCGGCGGCTCCCGCCGCGACGCCGGACACGGCGTCCTCGATCACCGCGGCGCGCCCCGGGGCGACGCCGAGCCGTCGCGCGGCGTACAGGTAGGTGTCGGGCGCCGGCTTGCCGGCGAGCCCCTTCGCGACCGCGGTCTGCCCGTCCACGACGAGCGCGAACCGCTCGCCGAGGCCTGCGGCGCCGAGCACCGCGACCGCGTTCCGCGAGCTCGAGACGATCGCGCACGGCGTGCCCTGCGCGGCGAGCCGCGCGAGCAGGAGCAGCGAGCCGGGGTACGGGGCGACGCCCTCGGTGCGGAGGATCTCCGCGAAGACCGCGTTCTTCCGGTTCCCGAGACCGCAGACGGTCTCCGCGTCGGGCGCGTCCGACGGGTCGCCGAGCGGCAGCGCGATGCTCCGCGAGTCGAGCAGCGCGGCGACGCCCTCGTAGCGCGGCCGCCCGTCGATGTGCTGGAAGTAGTCCTCGTCCGTGTACGGCGCGGTGGAGCGGTCCTCGAGGAACGCCTCGAACAGCCGTCGCCAGGCGCGCATGTGCACCTCGGCGGTCGGCGTCACCACGCCGTCGAGATCGAAGAGGACGGCCAGAAGCCCGTCGAGCGCGCCATCGGGCGCAGGTTCGGGACGGTCCTGCACGCGAATCCCCCTTGCCGAGAGGTGGTGGATGCGGTCGGCTTCACCCTAGCGCGGCGCGCAGGGTGTCGAGCCCGACGCCTCCCAGGTCGAGCGCAGCCCGGTGCCAGGCTTTCAGGTCGAAGGACGCCCCGCCCCGGGCGGCCGCCTCGTCGCGCAGCTGCTCCCAGATGCGCTGCCCGACCTTGTAGGAGGGCGCCTGCCCAGGCCAGCCGAGATAGCGGTTCACCTCGAAGCGGATGAACGCGTCGTCCATGTTGACGTTGGCGCGCATGAACTCGAGCGCATAGTCGGCGTCCCACGCGCCCTGGCCGTCGGGGCGCGGCTTGCCGAGGTGCACGCCGAGGTCGAGGACGACTCGGGCGGCGCGCATCCGCTGCCCGTCGAGCATGCCGAGGCGGTCCGCGGGGTCGTCGAGGTAGCCCAGGTCGGCCATGAGGCGCTCCGCGTACAGCGCCCAGCCCTCCGCATGGCCGGACGTGCCGGCGAGCTGGCGGCGCCAGAGGTTCAGCTCGGCGCGGTTGACGACGGCCTGGCCGATCTGCAGGTGGTGCCCGGGCACGCCCTCGTGGTACACCGTCGTGAGCTCGCGCCAGGTGTCGAAGGTCTCGACGCCGGCCGGCACGCTCCACCACATGCGTCCGGGGCGCGAGAAGTCGTCGGAAGGCCCCGTGTAGTAGATGCCGCCCGTCTGGGTCGGCGCGATGAGGCACTCGAGCCGCTTGACGGGGTCCGGGATGTCGAAGTGCGTGCGGGAGAGCTCCTCGACGGCGCGGTCGCTCGTCTCCTGCATCCAGCGGCGGAGCGCATCGGTGCCGTGCAGCTTCCGGGACTCGTCGGCGTCGAGATGCGCGACGGCCTCGCGGACGCTCGCGCCGGCGAGGATCTCGCTCGCGATGGACGTCTGCTCCTCGACCATCCGGCGGAGCTCCTCGAGACCCCATTCGTAGGTCTCGTCGAGGTCGACGGCGGCGCCGAGGAACGCGCGGGAGTGCAGCGCGTAGCGCTCCCGCCCGACCGCGTCGTGCTCGGAGGCCGCGGGCAGCAGCTCGTCGCGGAGGAAGGCGGCGAACGCGCCGTACGCTTCGGCGGACGCCGCCGCGCCGCGCGCGAGGTCCGCGGCCAGCGCGTCCGGCAGACCGCCCTCCGGGGACGCCCCACGGACGAGCTCCTCGAAGAATCCGTCCCGGGCGGCGAGGTCCTCCGCCTGCCGCGCGACCTCGACGGCCTGGCGACGAGCCGGGGCGAGCCCGCGACGGATGCCCTCCCGCAGGGTCTCGGCGTAGCCGGCGAGCGCGCCGGGCAGGTTCGCCAGTCGCTGCGCGATCGTCGCCCAGTCGTCCGCGCTCTCGGTCGCCATGAGGTCGAGCACCTCCCGGATGTCCTGCGCCGGGCTCGCGATCACGTTGAGGTCGCGGAAGTGCTCGCCCAGCTCGTGCAGCTCGAGTCCGAGGCGCAGCTCCGCGCCGAGATCGTCCCGCGTGACCTGGTCCGTCGCGTCGACCGGTGTCGCCGCTTCGAGCGCGCCCAGCACGGCGCGGGCCTCGGACGCCCATCGCTCGTGCCCGGCCGGCGACTCGTCGCCGTACTCGCCGAGCCGGGGCGAGGCCACGCCGATATGCACGGCGATCGTCGGGTCGAGGTCGATGAGCGTGTGCACCCAGCCTTCGGCGATCGCGTCGATGGGGGTGGGCGTGCGTTCTGCCATGGATCGAGCCTACGGTCGCCGGGTGAGCGGCGGCGTCAGTGCCCCGCCGTCCCCCAGTCGGGGCCGATGCCGACCTGCACGTCGAGCGGCACGCTCAGGTGCGCGGCGCCCGACATGCGCGAGGTGACGATGTCGCGCAGCGTGTCGAGCTCGCCGGGCGCGACCTCGAAGACGAGCTCGTCGTGCACCTGGAGGAGCATGCGGGAGTCGAGTCCGCCGCCCACGATGTCGCGATCGATCTCGATCATGGCGCGCTTGATGATGTCGGCTGCGGTGCCCTGGATCGGGGAGTTCAGCGCCGCCCGCTCGGCGTTGTCCCGCAGCACCCGGTTCGACGAGGTGAAGTCGGGGAACGGCCGGCGCCGGCCGAACAGCGTCGTCGTGTAACCGTCGACCTTCGCCTGCGCGACGACGCCGCGGAGGTAGTCCCGGATGCCGCCGAAGCGCTCGAAGTAGTCCTCCATGAGCGTCCGGGCCTCCTTCTGGTCGATCCGCAGCTGGCGGGCGAGGCCGAACGCGCTGAGGCCGTAGGCGAGGCCGTAGGACATCGCCTTGACCTTGACACGCTGCTCCGCGGTCACCTCGGACGGGTCGATGCCGAAGATCCGCGCGCCGACGAACCGGTGCAGATCCTCCCCCGACCTGAAGGCCTCGATGAGGCCCTCGTCGCCGGAGAGGTGCGCCATGATCCGCATCTCGATCTGCGAGTAGTCGGCCGTCAGCAGGCACTCGAACCCGTCGCCGGCCTGGAACGCGGCGCGGATCTCCAGTCCGGTGACGGTGCGCGCCGGGATGTTCTGCAGGTTCGGGTCGTTCGAGCTCAGGCGGCCGCTGGCGGCGCCGGTCTGCTCGTACGTCGTGTGGATGCGGCCGTCCGGTCCGACCGCGCCGATGAGCGTCTCGACGATCTGCGCGAGCTTCGTCGCGTCGCGGTGCTGCAGCAGCAGGTCGAGGAACGGGTGCGGGTTCGTCGCCTGCAGGTCGGCGAGCGACTCGGCGTCGGTCGAGTACCCGGTCTTGTTCGCCCGGGTCTTCGGCATCCCGAGCTGGTCGAAGAGCACCTCCTGCAGCTGCTTCGGGCTGCCGAGGTTGATCTCGCGGCCCTCGATCGCGGCGTAGGCCTGCTGGGCGATGTCCGCGGCGTCGGTGCGCAGCCGGCTGCTCAGCGACTCCAGTCCAGGCCGGTCGACGGCGACGCCCTGGTGCTCCATGCGGGCGAGGACCGGGACGAGCGGCACCTCGATCTCCGAGTAGACGAGCGCCGAGCGCTCGTCCAGCTTCGCCTTGACGGCGGCCTCCAGGCGGAGGGCGAACCACGCCTCCGTCGCCGGGCTGAGGGGCTCGTGCTCGGGGACGAGCTGGTTGTGGTCGGGCTCCGGGATCTGCTCGCCGAGCCCGCGCTGCACGGCGGCCGGGAGCGCGCCCGATTTGGCCCACGGCTCGAGGAGCCACGCGGCGAGCGTCGGATCGCCCTCGATGCCCTCGAGCGCGATGCCTTCCCTCGCGAGCGCGTGCCACTGCCGCTTGGCCCCGTACAGCACCTTCGGGACATCGGCATCGCCGAGGAACGCCTCCAGAGGCGCTACGTCCGTCCGGTGCGGCCCGGTGCCGGTCGCAGAACCCCACGGCACCCAGGCCGACTCGGTCCCGGTCGAGAGGCCGACCCCGCCGAGCGCGCCCGTGTGCGTCTCGACCTGCACCGCGGCCGGCGCGCGCTGCGCCGTCGCGGCTGCCGCGACGATCGGCTGGAGCCACTTGGCGAGGTCCTCGTCGAGCACCGTGCGCACATGCGGCTGCTCCGGCACGCCGTCCTCGCCGGCGCTCAGCGCCTCGAGCGCGTCGCCGTCCGCCCGCTCGACCGGCCCCGACTTGAGCACGCGGTCGAGCAGTGTGTTGAACTCGAGACGCTTGAACACGCCGCGGAGCGCCGTCTCGTCGATCGGCCCTGGCCGCAGGTCGTCGAGCCCGACGCCGAGCTCCAGGTCGCGGACGAGGGCGTTCAGGCGGCGATTGCGGAGCGCGTTCTCCCGTTCGTTGCGCAGGTTCTCGCCGGCGACCCCGCCGATCTCGTCGGCGTGCGCGAGGATCCCGTCGACCGTGCCCCACTGCGCGATCCACTTCGCCGCCGTCACCGGGCCGACCTTGGTGATGCCGGGCAGGTTGTCCGCCTTCTCGCCGACGAGCGCGGCGAGCTCGGGATACTGCTCCGGCCAGACGCCGTACTTCTCCTTCACGGCGGCCGCGTCGTAGCGCTTGAACTCGCTCACGCCGAGCGTCGACGGATACAGCACGGTGACGCCGTCGCTGATGAGCTGGAAGGAGTCCCGGTCGCCGGAGACGACGAGCACCTCGTAGCCGGCCGCCTCGCCCTGCGTCGCGAGCGTCGCGAGGATGTCGTCGGCCTCGAAGTCCTCCTTGACGATCCACTTGATCCGCATGGCGTCGAGCGCCTCCTGCAGGAGCGGCACCTGGCCGAGGAACTCCGGCGGGGTCTCGCCGCGGCCGTCCTTGTACGCGGCGTACTCGCGGGTGCGGAAGCTGAACCGCGAGATGTCGAAGGCGACCGCGACATGCGTCGGCTTCTCGTCCTTCATGAACTTCAGCAGGGACGTGATGAAGCCGTACGGGACCTCGGTGTGCTGCCCGCCGCTGGTGACGAACCGCCCCGCCGGCAGCAGGGCGAAGAACGCCCGGAACGCCAGAGAATGCCCGTCGATGACCAGAAGCGTAGGCTTCTCATCAGGTGCCGTCGCCATGCCGGCCAGCCTAGCCCGCACCCCCGACACCGACGGAGTCCTCGATGGTGAAGCTTCCCGAAGGCCTCGACCCGGAGCTGCTCGAGCGGATCACGAGCACGAACGGCGGCGAGCTCACGGTCAAGATGGGCGTCGAGTACGTCGAGCTGTCCGCCGAGCACTCGCTCGCCCGGATGCCCGTGGAGGGCAACCGCCAGGTGATCGGGCTGCTCCACGGCGGCGCGCACGTCGTGCTCGGCGAGTCGCTCGGGTCCATCTCCTCGGCGATCCACGCCGGGCCGGGCCGCTACGCGGTCGGCATCGAGATCAACGCGACGCACTCCCGCTCGATCAGCGAGGGCTGGGTCACCGCGACCTGCACCGCGCTCGTCCTCGGCCGCACGCTCTGCACGCACGAGATCGTCATCCGCGACGAGGACGGCCGGCGGCTCTCCACGGTCCGCATGACGAACATGCTCCGCGACCGCTCGGCCTAGTCGCCGGAACCAGGAGGATCGCCGGGATCAGGAGCGTTCCGTCCCGGAACCTCCTGAGTCCGGAGCATCCGCGGGCTTCAGAACGTCCTCCACAGGGCGGGCGCTCTCCACAGCGCGGAGTCGAGCGTTCCCTCGGCCGCCCGCGGCCCGGGAGCCTGACCGGATGCAAGCCGCGGAGTGGATCCGCCGCCACGGCGGGATCGCGCATCGTCGCGACCTGGAGGCGGCCGGCTGGGGCAAGGACGCCCTCGCCGGACTGCCGGCGATCGGTCGCTGCTGGGTGCACACGGGTGGAGCACCGCCGGCGCTCGTGCGCGCCGCGGCCCTGCGAGGCCGGCTCGCCTGCGTCTCCGCCGCGCAGCACCTCGACCTCCAGCTCCTGCATGAGCCGGACCGTCTGCACCTCTGGGTCGCGCCGTCCGGCGAGCACCCGGCCAGCCCGGACCTCCGCCTGCATCGGTCGAAGCCGCTGCTGCCGGTCCCGCGCGGGACGCTGATCGAGCCGGTGCAGAACATGCTCGCGCACATCGCCGGCTGCCTTCCCGAGGACGAGGCGCTCGTGGTGTGGGAGAACGCGCTCCACCGGCGCCTCCTCACGCTCGACGAGCTCCGCCGGACCGCGTGGGCCGGTCCGCGGCAGCGCCGGCTCGCCGCCGTCGCATCGGACCGGTCGGACTCGCTCCTGGAGACGCTCCTCGCGCATCAGCTCCGGGCGGCCGGCATCCCGTACCGGCAGCAGGTGCCGGTCCTCGGGCGGCGGGTCGACTTCGTCGTCGGCGGACGGGACGACCGCGGCATCGTGGTGCAGACGGACGGGTTCGACGTGCATCAGGCGGCGCAGCGCCGCGCCGACATCGCGCACGACGGCGAGCTCGTCCTCCGCGGCCGGCACGTCCTGCGCTTCGACTTCGCGCAGGTCGTCGAGCATCGGGTCGTCCCGGTCGTCCTCCGCGCGATCGCGCAGGGACTCGACCGCTGAGCCCAGGAGAATCGCCCGGATCAGGAGCGTTCCGTCCCGAAACCTCCTGGTCCCGGCGAATCTCCTGGCCCCGGCCGACCCGGCCGGAGGACCCGGGCTACTTCTTCGGCGAGAGCTGCTCGATGATCGTCTGCGCGACCTCGTGCATCGTGAGGCGGCGGTCCATCGAGGCCTTCTGGATCCAGCGGAACGCGTCGGGCTCGGAGAGGCCCATCTTCTCGTTCAGCAGGCCCTTGGCCCGGTCGACGAGCTTGCGCGTCTCGAAGCGCTCGGCGAGGTCGGCGACCTCGGACTCGAGCGCGATGATCTGCTGGTAGCGGGCGAGGGCGATCTCGATCGCGGGGAGCAGGTCGTTCGGCGTGAACGGCTTGACGACGTAGGCGAGGGCGCCCGCCTCCGAGGCGCGCTCGACGAGCTCCTTCTGCGAGAAGGCCGTCAGCAGGACCACGGGGGCGATGTGCGCCTTCGACAGCCGCTCCGCGGCGGAGATGCCGTCGAGCTGCGGCATCTTGACGTCCATCACGACGAGATCCGGCTTGAGCTCGGTCGCGAGCTGCACGGCCGTCTCGCCGTCGCCGGCCTCGCCGACGACCTGGAAGCCGTTGTCGGTGAGGATCTCGACGATGTCCATGCGGATGAGGGACTCGTCCTCGGCGACGACCACGCGCCGGGGCGCGACCTCGTTGTCTTCGATGCTCACGGATTCACCTTAAAGCACCGCAGAACGCGCGGGCACTAGCCTGGACGGGCTGGCCGGTGTGGCGGAATGGCAGACGCGACCGACTCAAACTCGGTTGCCCGCGAGGGCGTGTGGGTTCGACCCCCACCACCGGCACCAGCGCCGCCGGGACGGCCTGCGCCTTCGGTACTAGAGCTCCGCGAGGCGCGGGACGAGCTGCTCCTCCAGGACGCGCGCCCAGCCCGCGACGTCGGCGACCGGGTTGCGCAGCTGCACATGGCTGACGCCGAGCGCGGCGTAGGGGCGGCAGGCCTCGACGAAGGCCGCCGGATCGGCGACCGGGTCGCCGAAGTTGCCCTGCATCGTCACCTTGATCTCGGCGAAGTCGCGGCCGAGCGCCTCGCAGTGCGCCTTGAGCACGTCGATCTTGTGCGAGACGGTGGCGAGATCGCCGCCGAACAGGTTGCAGATGTCGCCGTACTGCGCGACGAGCCGCAGCGTCTTGCGCTCCCCGCCGCCGCCGATGAGGATCGGCATCGAGCCGCGGACGGGCGCCGGCCGGCAGATCGTCTCGGCGAGGCGGTAGTGCCGGCCCTCGTAGGGGCCCTCCTCGCCGCTCCACATCTGGCGCGCGATCTGCAGCGTCTCCTCCAGCCGCTCGAAGCGCTCGCCGAGCGGCGGGAAGTCGACGCCGTGCGCGAGGTGCTCGCGCTCATACCAGGCGGCGCCCACCCCGAAGAACGCGCGCCCCTGCGAGAGGACGTCGAGCGTCGTCGCGGTCTGCACGAGCAGGCCGGGGTTCCGGTACGTCACCCCGGTGACGAGCGTGCCGAGCCGGATCCGCTCGGTCAGGCCTGCGATGTAGCCGAGCGTGCTGTAGCCCTCGAGCATCGGGTCGGTCGCCGGGGCGAAGGCCTCCATCTGGAACCAGTGGTCCATGACGGTGAACCAGCTGAGCCCGGCGTCCTCCGCGGCGCGCGCGGTGTCGGCCAGGACGGTCGGGATCGCGGCGTCGCCGTCGCGGAGGGTGAAGTTCATGAAATGCACGCCGATGTCCATGACGTGAGTCAACCACCTTTCAGCCGATGCGATGCCAGGTCCCGAGCCCCCACCGGTCGTAGACCTCGATGCGCAGGAACGCGACCTCGCCCGTGACGCCCCGGCGGAACTCCGCACTGGAGAGGGTTCCGGGCGCCGCCTCCTCGTTGTAGAGCGGCAGCGCGAAGGTGTCGCCGTCCCAGGGCTCGAACCCGAGCTCGTACCCCTCCTCGCTGCGCACGACGCCGGTCAGCCCCGTCCCGTCCGCGGACGGCGCGATCGTGAGCCGGCCGAAGTAGTCGCTGACGTACTCCCCCGCGTAGTCCGAGAGGTCCGCCGGCTCCGCGGCGTCGGCCGGGCGCGTCTGCCCGACGAGGTCGCCGGCCGGGTCGAGGTAGTGCGCCATGAGCCCGGCATAGGCGGGCAGCCAGTCCCGGGTGAGCGCGCCGAACTGCACGAGGTCGGTCACGTCGGCGGCGATCGCCTCCGCGACGCCGGTCGGCGTGCCGTTCGTCAGCACGACGACGCCGAGGTCGAGGGAGGGGATCATCCGGTAGTTGGTGCCTGCGCCGAGGATGAACGCTCCGGAGTGGCTCAGCATGGTCCGCCCGCTCGGCCCGACGCCCACGTTGAAGCCGTAGCCGTAGGAGCCGGCGCGCGAGGCGGGGTCGGCGGGGGCGGCGCTCGGCTGCTCGGGCGTCACCGCCGGGAGGAGCGCGTCCGGCGAGATGAACGGCTCCCCGTCGAGCTCGCCGTCCCGGAGGATGAGCTTCATCCACTCGGCGAGGTCGACGACGTTCGACGACACCCCGCCGGCGGGCGACTCGGGGTCCGCGTCGCGCACCTGCGTGGCGGAGAACGCGCCGTCGACGAGCGCGTTGATCTCCGCCCGGTTCGCCTCGGCGAGGTAGCCGTCGTGCGTCGCGCTCGTCGACGTCATCCCGAGCGGCTCGAACAGCTCCTGCGAGATGAGCGACTCCCACGATTCGCCGGCCGCGGCCGCGACCGCCTCGCCGGCGGTCGTGATGCCGAAGTTCGAGTAGTTGTACGAGCTGCGGAACGGGTCGAGCGGCAGCAGGCGCAGCCGGTCGAGGATGGTGTCCCGGTCGAAGCCGAGGCTCTCCAGATCGTCGCCCGCGCCCGTGTACAGGCCGCTGCGATGCGTCATGAAGTCGGCGATCGTCGCGTGCTCGGTGACATACGGGTCGGAGAGCGCGAAGCCCGGCAGCAGCTCGTGCACGGGAGTGTCCCATTCGACCATGCCCTCGCTGACGGCGCGGGCGATCATCGTGCCGGTGAGCGACTTCGACAGCGAGGCGACCTGGAACACGCTCTCCGCGTCGATCGGCTCATCGGTCCCTGCCGCCTTCGTGCCGAAGCCCGCCGCGTACACCGTCTCGTCGCCGTGCACGATCGCGACCGCGAGCCCCGGGACGCCGGTCTGCTCGAGCGCGTCGGCGACGAGCGCCGGGACGCGCCCGATCGCGTTCCGCACCCGCGCGTCGACGTCCGGCGAGGCGACCGCGTCCGAGTTCGGGTCGCCGCCGAGCTCGATCTGCGGCACCGTCGGGCTGACGCCGACGCAGCCGGAGAGGAGCAGGACGGCGGACAGCCCGGCGACGGACCCCGACAGGCCCGGCCGGCTCCCCCGACGGCTCACGTCCGGACCCTAGTCCGCGTGCTCGCCGGACTCCCAGACGGGCGGCGCGGCCTCGACGATCTCGCCGACGCGGTGCACGCGCAGGTCGTTCGTCGAGCCGGCGCGCCCCGGCGGGGTGCCGCTGATGACGACGACCGCGTCGCCGTTGTCGACGAGGTCGGACTCGACGAGGAACTCGTCGACCTGCTTGACCATCTCGTCGGTGCCCTGCACGCGGTCGACGATGTGCGCCTGGATGCCCCAGAACAGCGCCATGCGGCGCTGGATCTCGGCGTGGGGCGTGAAGGCGAGCATGGGGATGCGGAAGCGCAGGCGCGACATGCGGCGCGCCGAGTCGCCGGACTCGGTGAACACGCACACGTACTTCGCCTCGACGAAGTCGGCGACCTCGGCGGCGGCGAGGGTGATCGCGCCGCCCTGCGTGCGCGGCTTGGTGCCGAGCGGCGGGATCCGCTCGAGCCCGTGCTCCTCGGTCGACTCGACGATGCGGGCCATGGTCTGCACCGTGATGACGGGGTACTTGCCCACGCCGGTCTCGCCGGAGAGCATGACGGCGTCGGCCCCGTCGAGGATCGCGTTCGCGACGTCGGAGGTCTCGGCGCGGGTCGGGACCGGGTTGTCGATCATCGACTCGAGCATCTGCGTCGCGACGATGACGGGCTTCGCCATGCGGCGCGCCTTGATGACGATGTCCTTCTGGACGAGCGGGACCGCCTCGAGCGGAAGCTCGACGCCGAGGTCGCCGCGGGCGACCATGATGGCGTCGAAGGCGTCGATGATCTCGTCGATCGCGTCGATCGCCTGCGGCTTCTCGACCTTGGCGATGACCGGGAGGCGGATGCCCTCCTCGTCCATGATCTCGTGCACGCGCGTGATGTCGGAGGCGTTGCGGACGAAGGACAGCGCGATGAAGTCGGCGCCGAGCTTCAGGCCCCAGCGGAGGTCCGCCTCGTCCTTCTCGGAGAGCGCGGGGACGTCGACGGCGACGCCGGGGAGGTTGATGCCCTTGTTGTTCGACACCTTCCCGCCGACGACGACCTTCGTGACGACCCGGACGCCGTCGGTGGACTCGACCTGGACGCGGACCTTGCCGTCGTCGATGAGGAGGAAGTCGCCGGGCGAGACGTTCTGCGGCAGCGTCTTGAGCGTCGTGCCGACGATCTCCTTCGTGCCGGGGACGTCCTCCGTCGTGATCGTGAAGGTGTCGCCGACCGCGAGGTCGTGCGGGCCGTTCTCGAACTTGGCGAGGCGGATCTTCGGGCCCTGCAGGTCGACGAGGACGCCGACGTTGCGACCGATGTCGGCCGAGGCGCGGCGGAGGTTCCGGTACACCTCCTCGTGCACCTCGTAGGTGCCGTGCGAGAGGTTCATCCGGGCGACGTCGACGCCCGCCTCCAGGATGGCTCGGATGTTGTCATAGCTGCTCGTCGCCGGGCCGAGGGTGGCCACGATCTTCGCGCGTCGCATCGTTCTCTCCGTAAGTGGTGGTGGTGGTGAGAGGAGTGAGTTCCGGTGGCGCCTAGACCGCGATGGCCCGGTCGCTCGGCCGCACCGGCGCCGGCAGCGAGGTGGTGCCCTCGAGGTGCCGGTCGATCTCGGCGGCGGCCGCGCGGCCCTCCGCGATCGCCCAGACGATGAGCGACTGGCCGCGGCCCGCGTCGCCGGCGACGAACACGCCCGAGGCGCTCGTCTCGTACGACTCGTCGCGCTCGAGCGCGCCGCGCTCGCTGACGGGCAGCGGGAACTGCTCGCCGATCGAGCGGGTCTCCGGGCCGGTGAAGCCCATCGCGATGAGGACGAGGTCGGCGGGGATCTCGCGCTCGGTGCCGGACTTCGGGACGCGGCGTCCGTCGACGTACTCGGTCTCGGCGACGCGGAGCGCGACGACCTCCCCCGCCTCGTTCCCGATGAACTCGACGGTGGACGCGAGGTAGACCCGCTCGCCGCCCTCCTCGTGCGCGGACTGCACCTCGAACACCGTCGGCATCATCGGCCACGGCTGGTGGCCGGGACGCTCTGTGCCCGGCTGGGTGCCGATCGCGAGGTTCGTGACGGTCAGGGCGCCCTGGCGGTGCGCCGTCCCGATGCAGTCGGCGCCGGTGTCGCCGCCGCCGATGACGATGACGTGCTTGCCCTCGGCCGAGATCTGGCCGGGCACCTGGTCGCCGGCGATCGCCTTGTTCGACTCGACGAGATAGTCCATCGCGAAGTGGACCCCGAGCAGGTCACGACCGGGGATCGCGAGGTCGCGCGGGACCGTCGCCCCGGTCGCGATGAGCACCGCGTCGTAGCGCTCGCGCAGATCGCTCCAGGAGATGTCGACGCCGATCTCGACGCCGGCGCGGAAGCGGGTGCCCTCGGCATGCATCTGGGCGAGCCGCTGGTCGAGGTGCTTCTTCTCCATCTTGAAGTCCGGGATGCCGTAGCGCAGCAGGCCGCCGATGCGGTCGTCGCGCTCATAGACCGCGACCGTGTGGCCGGCGCGCGTGAGCTGCTGCGCCGCGGCGAGGCCCGCGGGACCGGAGCCGACGACCGCGACCGTCTTGCCGGTCAGCCGCTCCGGCGGGTGCGGCTGCACCCAGCCGTTCTGCCACGCCTGCTCGATGATGCTCGCCTCGACCTGCTTC
>JAGIAU010000239.1 GCA_017744755.1 Microbacteriaceae bacterium | reverse complement strand
GGTACGAGCTGCCCGACACGTCGGATGAGGAATCCGGTCAATGTCCCGCCCCCTGCTCTCGCGGACCCGCGGACTGGAGGCCCATCGCCGAGCGCAGCCCGTCGCCGATGCGATCGAGGCAGAGCACGGTGAGGATCAGCGCGATGCCCGGGAAGGCCGCGTACCACGGCGCCTGGTAGATGAACGACTTCGCGGTCTGCAGCATCCCGCCCCACGACGGAGTCGGCGCGGCCGGCCCGAGTCCCAGGAACCCGAGGCCCGCAGAGGCGATGACAGCGATGGCCGCCGTGATGATGAACTGCACGATGATCGGGCCGACCACGTTCGGCAGGATCGTGCGGAACATGGTGTCGCCGCTCAGCGCGCCCATCGCCCGCGAGGCGACGACGAAGTCCCGCTCGCGGATGCCGAGCACGCTCGCTCGCGTCACCCGCGCGAACACGGGGACGAAGGCGATGCCGATCGCGAGGATGAGGTTGCCGGTCGTGTTGCCGAGGACCGCGACGATCACGAGCGCGAGCACGACCTCGGGGAGGGCGAGCACGACGTCGAGGATTCGCATGAACACGCCGTCCAGGAGACCGCCGACATAGCCCGCGACGAGCCCGATGAGCACGCCGATGACCGCCGCGAAGGCGGCCGCGCCAAGGGAGATCTCGATGCTCGCCCTGGCGCCGACGAGGACTCGGGCGAAGATGTCCCGCCCGAACTCGTCCGTGCCGAACCAGTGGCCGAGGCTCGGCCCCTGGAGGACATCCTTCGTCTGTGTCGCCGGATCGATCGGCAGCACGAACGGCCCGAGATAGGCGAAGAGCACGAGCAGCACCAGGAAGCTGGCGGCGGTCATCACGACGGGCTGGCGGACGAACCGGGCGAACGTGCCGAGCCGCCGAGCCGGGCGCGTCGCGATCGCCACGGTGCCCGTCGGCGATGCGGTCGCCGCGCTCACGGCAGGCTCCGGCTCAGCATCAGCGGGACGGGTCCGCCGCTCGACTCGAGCGGGTAGTGGCAGGCCACGAGGCTGTCGGCCCCCGCGCCACGCGAGTCCGATGCCGGCTCGGCCTCCGCGCAGTGCTCGGTCGCGAACGGGCAGCGAGTGCGGAACCGGCAGCCGCTCGGCGGGTCGATCGGGCTCGGCGGGTCGCCCTGGAGGGGGCTGCGCACCACGGCGCCCTGCACCGAGGGCGCGGGCACCGCGTCGAGCAGCGCGCGCGTGTACGGGTGCCGGGGCGCGCTGAAGATCTCCGTGCTCGGGGCGGTCTCCACGATCTTGCCGAGGTACATCACCGCGACCCGGTCGCTGACGTGGCGGACGACGCTCAGGTCGTGGCTCACGAACAGGTACGAGAGTCCGAGCTCGGACTTGAGGTCGGCGAGCAGGTTGAGCACCTGGGCCTGGACGGAGACGTCGAGCGCGGACACCGGCTCGTCCATGATGATGAGCCGGGGCTTGAGGGCCAGCGCCCGGGCGATCGCGACGCGCTGCCGCTGCCCTCCCGACATCTCGTCCGGCAGGCGGTGCAGGTGATGCGATGCGAGGCCGACCTGATCGAGCAGCTCGGCGACCCGCGCGCGGCGCTCCTCGCGGGAGCGGCCGGCGATGCGCATCGGCTCCGCGATGTTGTCGCCAACGGTCAGCCGGGGATCCAGCGAAGCCTTCGGGTCCTGGAACACCATACCCATCCCGCGCCGGGCGAGGCGCAGCTCGCGGCCGCGCAGCGCACCGATCTCGTGCCCGTCGAACTCGATCGAGCCGGCCGTCGGCCGCTCGAGCCGCATCAGGAGCTTGGCCGTCGTCGACTTGCCGCAGCCCGACTCCCCGACGAGGCCGAGCGTCTCGCCGGGCAGGATGTCGAACTCGATGCCGTCGACGGCGCGGAGCTCCCGCTTGTGTTGACCGAACGCGCCGCTGCGGATGGGGAAGCGCTTCTCGAGGCCGCGGACGGACAGCAGCGGCGCCTTGGACGCCCGGTCCTCGCCGGCATCGGGCGCCTTCGGGAGCCGCTCAATGACCGCGACGGGACGCGCCGCCTCCTCCGCCGTGAGCTCCGCGCTGAAGTGGCACGCGGCAAGGCAGCCGCCGGAGCTCGACTCGAGCTCGGGGCGCTCCTCGACGCAGATCGCCCGTCCGGCGCGCAGCGCGCAGCGGGCCGCGAAGGCGCAGCCGCGGCCGATCTGACGCGGGTCCGGCGGGAGGCCCGGGATCGGGTTCAGCCGCCCCACCTCGTCGTCGAGGCGCGGGATACAGGCGAGCAGGCCCTGCGTGTAGGGATGCTGCGAGCGGAACAGGTCCTTGGCCGCGCACGCTTCGAGCACGCGGCCGCGGTACATGACC
>JAGIAU010000238.1 GCA_017744755.1 Microbacteriaceae bacterium | reverse complement strand
GCCGAGACCTGCTCGGCGTACGCGTCGCCGTTCCTCAGCGCGCCGGCGAAGATCGTCGGGTTCGTCGTGACGCCGACGACGTCGCGGGTCGCGATGAGCTGCTCGAGGTTGCCGGAGGCGATCCGGCTGCGGGACAGGTCGTCCAGCCAGATGCTGACGCCGATGGCGCTCAGTTCCTGCGTGGGGGTGCTCATGCGATGGTCTCCTTCACTGCTGCGATGACCGCGTCGGCCGTGAAGCCGAACTCGCGGAACAGGGTCTTCCAGTCGGCGGACGCGCCGAAGTGCTCGATCGAGATGGAGCGACCGCGGTCGCCCACGTACTTGTGCCAGGAGAGCGCGACGCCGGCCTCGACGGAGACGCGGGCGGTGACGGCCGCCGGCAGGACCGACTCGCGGTAGGCGGCGTCCTGCTCCTCGAACCACTCGAGGCAGGGGGCGGAGACGACGCGGACCTGCACGCCCTCGGCGACGAGCGCCTCGCGCGCCGCGACGGCGAGCTGCACCTCGGAGCCGGTCGCGATGACGATCGCGTCCGGCGTGCCATCGGCGTCGGCGAGCACATAGGCGCCCTTCGCCGCGCCCTCGGCGGGGGCGAAGACCGAGCGGTCGAAGACCGGGATGTTCTGCCGCGTGAGCGCGATGCCGGCCGGCCCCTGGCGGCGCCGCAGGATCTCCCTCCAGGCGACCGCGGTCTCGTTCGCATCCGCCGGGCGGACGACGTCGAGACCGGGGATGGCGCGGAGCGTCGCGAGCTGCTCGATCGGCTGGTGCGTCGGGCCGTCCTCGCCGAGCGCGACGGAGTCGTGCGTCCAGACGAAGATCGACGGGACCTGCATGAGCGCCGCGAGGCGCACCGCCGGGCGCATGTAGTCGCTGAAGATGAGGAAGGTGCCGCCGTAGGCGCGCGTCGGGCCGTGCAGCGCGATGCCGTTCAGGATCGACGCCATCGCGTGCTCGCGGATGCCGAAGTGCAGCACGCGGCCGTGGGGGTCGCCCGACCACTCGTGGGTCGAGTGGTCCTCGGGGACGAAGGACTTGGCGCCGTTGATCGTCGTCAGGTTCGACTCGGCGAGGTCGGCGGAGCCGCCCCACAGCTCGGGCATGACGCCGGCGATCGCGTTGAGCACCTTCCCGGAGGCGGCGCGGGTCGACACCTCGGTGCCGCCGTCGAAGACGGGGAGGACGTCGTCGATGCCGTCCGGCAGCTCGCCGGCCTCGAGGCGGGCGAGGAGCGCCGCGCGCTCCGGGTTCGCGGCGGCCCAGGCGTCGAACTTCTCCTGCCAGGCCTGGTGGGCGGCGGCGCCGCGCTCCACGACCTGACGGGCGTGGGCCAGGACCTCGGGGTCCACCTGGAAGGACTTCTCGGGGTCGAAGCCGAGGACCTCCTTGAGGGCGGCCACCTCGCCGGCGCCGAGGGCGGAGCCGTGGATCTTGCCGGTGTTCTGCTTGGTGGGGGCCGGGTAGCCGATGATGGTGCGCAGGGAGATGATGGACGGCTTGCCCGTCTCCGCCTTGGCCGCCTGGAGGGCGTTGTACAGCTCGTGGACGTCCTCGACGTACTCGCCGGTCTTGGTCCAGTCGACGCGCTGGGTGTGCCAGCCGTACGCCTCGTAGCGCTTGAGGACGTCCTCGGTGAACGCGATGTCGGTGTCGTCCTCGATCGAGATGTGGTTCTCGTCGTACAGCACGACCAGGTTGCCGAGCTCCTGAAGGCCGGCCAGCGAGGAGGCCTCGGAGGTCACGCCTTCCTGGAGGTCGCCGTCGGAGGCGATGACCCAGATGGTGTGGTCGAACGGCGACTCGCCCGCGGGGGCGTCGGCGTCGAACAGGCCCCGCTCGCGGCGGCCGGAGTAGGCGAAGCCGACGGAGGAGGCGAGACCCTGGCCGAGCGGGCCCGTGGTGATCTCGACACCGGCGGTGTGCTTGTACTCGGGGTGGCCCGGGGTCAGCGAGCCCCAGGTGCGGAGTGCCTCGAGGTCCTCGAGCGCCAGGCCGTAGCCGGAGAGGAAGAGCTGGATGTACAGGGTCAGCGACGTGTGACCGGGGGAGAGGATGAAGCGGTCGCGGCCCACCCAGTCCGGGTTCTTCGGATCGTGTCGCATCAGTTTCTGGAAGAGCAGGTAGGCGGCCGGGGCGAGGCTCATCGCCGTCCCGGGGTGTCCATTGCCGACCTTCTCCACCGCATCTGCGGCCAGAACGCGAATGGTGTCTACCGCACGCTGGTCGAGATCAGTCCAGGACAGTTGCTGTTCTTCCACTTGTGACACGGAAACCGGGCCCCTTCTCTTGTGTGTTTTCGAGAGTGCGGCCACCCTGCGGTCCCGTGCCCGGGGC
>JAGIAU010000237.1 GCA_017744755.1 Microbacteriaceae bacterium | reverse complement strand
CAGCCGGGCGATCCTCTGGACCGTCGTCATCGTCGCGGTCGTCAGCTACGGGCTCAGCATCCTGCTGACGCAGCTGACCGGCCCGCCCGCCTACTTCACGACGCACACGCGCATGTGGGAGTTCGCGGTCGGCGGGCTCGTCGCGCTGCTGCCGGCCCTCCGGCCGTCGAGCCGATGGATGAACGCGCTGCTCGGCTGGGCGGGCGTGCTCCTCGTCCTCGGCTCGGGCTGGTTCCTCGACCGGCAGACGCCGTTCCCCGGCTGGGTGGCCCTGCTGCCCGTCGCCGGCACGGCGCTCGCGATCGCCGCAGCGCGTTCCGACGCCTGGTGGCTCCCGGGCCGCGTGCTCGCCGTCGCGCCCGCGCGCTTCCTCGGCGACGTCTCCTACTCGCTGTACCTGTGGCACTGGCCGCTCATCATCGTCGCGCCGTACATCCCGGGCTGGCCGCTCGAGTGGTGGAACCGCGTCCTCCTGCTCGTCGCCGCGATCCTCCTGGCCTGGCTCACGAAGCGCCTCGTCGAGGATCCCGCGCGCGGCTGGCGGCGGCTCGCCGCGGCCCGGCCGCGCCGCACTGCCGTCGCGTCGATCGCGGCGATGGCCGTCGTGGCGGCCTCGATCGGCGGTGTATGGGCGGTGCAGGCGCCGCGGTACGACGCCGAGGCGACGACGCTCGCGGCCGTGCAGGCGGACCCGCCGGCGTGCTTCGGCGCGGGCGCGTTCCTCGAGGACTGCGATCCGGCCGAGCTGCCCGACGGGATGGTCCCCGGGGTCGGCTTCGCGGAGGCGGACACGCCCTCGCATCCCGAGTGCCTCTCGCAGCTCAACGACCCGACGCTGCGCCCCTGCACGTTCGGGTCGAACGCCCCGGATGCGCCGAGGGTCGCGCTCATCGGCGACTCCCACGCCTACCAGTACCTCGACACGATGATCGCGCTCGCGGAGGCCGAGGGCTGGTCGCTCACGACGTATCTCAAGGGCGCGTGTCCGTGGAGCGCGGCCCCGCTCGCCGAGGGCGGCGCGTTCGGCGAGGGCTGCGCCCTGTTCCAGCAGCGTCTCGCGGACGAGCTGGTGAGCGGCGAGGGCTTCGACGCGATCGTCACCGCGGCCCTCACGACGACCGCCTACTCGATGCCGGACGTCGACGAGCTCCCCTCCATCCCGACCGACGACCCCGCGGCGCTCGGCTACTCGATGGCGTGGGGATCCGCGAGCGCGCCGGTCATCGCCCTGCGCGACAACCCGCACTTCCCAGACAACCCGGTCAAGTGCCTCGCCCAGACCGGCTCCGCCGACGACTGCGCCATCGCGATCGAGGACGCGGTGCTCGCCGACGATCCGTTCCTCGAGGCGGCGGCGCTCACGCCAGCGGCGACGCTCATCGACCTCACCGACTGGTACTGCGCCGAGGGCTGGTGCCCGCCGGTGATCGCGGGCGCGACGGTCTACCGGGACAAGGACCACCTCACGGCGACGTGGGTGTCGACCCTCGCCCCGGTCCTCCGCGAGCACATCGAGACGGCCCTACAACGCTAGCCGGCCGTGCGATGCGGGTCGAGTGTGCGCGTTCGTGCCGAGCGTGGTCGCTCGAAGGCGCACACTCGGCGGGAACACGCACATTCGGCGACCTGGCGCGCTACCCGACGGCGTCGATGACGCGGCGGATCGCCGCCGCGGAGCCGTCCGCGGCGATGACGCGGAGGACGAGCTCGTCGACGGTCCCGTCGTAGGCGGCGATCCGTGCGCGCAGCCCGGCCTCGTCATCCGCGAGGATCGAGCCGTCGAGCGGGCCCTCGCCGAGGCGGGCGAAGTTCGCCGCGTAGCCGGGGAACGTCCCATAGCGCTCCGCTTCCGCCCGCAGCGCCGGGTGCGCGGCGGCCTCGACGGCGGTACGCGCGTAGAGCACGACGTGCGGCCGGGGACGCCCCGCGGACGATGCCGCGGCGACCGCCTCGTCCCGGGCCGCCGACGCGGCGTCCGGCGAGAGCCAGCTCAGCACGAGTCCGTCGGCGAGCTCCGCGCCGACGCGGCGGACGAGCGGGCCGAGGGCGCCGACGAGCACGGGCGAGGCGACGCGCTCGCGCAGCTCCCGCACCTCCGAGGCGACGAACGCGGCGGCATGCGGGGCCCCGCCGGAGCCGACCCCGAGCAGGAGCCGCCCGGCCGGAATCCCCGCGGCGGCGACCCGCTCGGCGATGCGCGCCGCGGGGAAGCGGTCGAGCGGGATCACGCCGGTGCCGAGGCGCAGCCGCTCGGTGACCTCCGCTGCGGCCGCGAGGCCCGCGAGCGCGTCGGCGCCGGGCGTCTCGTTGAGCCAGAACGTGCGCAGCCCGGCGCGTTCCGCCGCCGCGGCGACCTCGCGGACGGTGTC
>JAGIAU010000236.1:2137-2389 GCA_017744755.1 Microbacteriaceae bacterium | reverse complement strand
GGCCCCAGTCGTCGAGGTGCTCGCGGATCAGCCCGGCGACCTCGGCGAGGCGGCGCTGCTCGTCGGGTGCGAGCGGGGCGGGCAGGACGCGCCGGCTCCAGCCGTCCGGGGAGACGATGATCGGGACGCCGAGGACGCCGCGGACGGGCTCGCCGTGGAGCTCGAGCTCGCCGTCGAGCGCGGCCGGCATTGCTTCGAGCCGCGACATGTACGCCTCGGCATCGGCGAGATCGCGCACCGGATGGTCTGAAT
>JAGIAU010000236.1:0-2127 GCA_017744755.1 Microbacteriaceae bacterium | reverse complement strand
GTCGAGCACCGCCTCGACGAGCTCGACGACGGCGCCGGCGGTGCCGTTGCGCGTCTTGGCGCCCGACTGGTGGGTCAGCCATGGGCCGGCCACGAAGCGCACGTCCGGCGGGAAGCCGTCGACGACGGCGTACGCCTCGCCGAAGCCGTGCTCGGCGGCGTGCTCCATGATCGACTTCGCCTCGGCGACCTCGATCGCATGCGAGTCGAGCGTCCGTGGACCCCGGAGCCCGGCGATCGCCTCCGTCTCCTGGGCCGCGTCGAGCCCATGGAGCCGGACCGTCGACCAGAGCGGGACGACGGCGTCGCCGTGCTGACCGCCCGCGAAGCCCCCCACGCGCTGCCGGTGGACGCCGAGCTTCGCGGCGATCGCCCGGCGGAAGCGCAGCGTGTCGAGCCAGGCGCCCATCCCGATGACGCGCTCGCGGCCGAGCCGCTGCGCGAGGATGGCGACCCCAAGCTCGACGGGGTTCGTGACGACGATGACGACCTCGTGGCCGGTGCCGTGCTCGGCGAGCGCGTCGGCGTACTCGCGGAACACCGTCGCGTTGTCCCGGGCGAGCGCGTCGCGATCGGTCGAGGCGCCGAGCTGCGCGGGCGAGGTGCGGCCGGCGGCGAGCACGACGACGTCGGCGCGGATCGCCTCGGGGTCGAAGACGGGCTCGAGCTGCGGGGCGCGTCCCTCGAAGCCGTCGAGCAGGTCGGAGGTCAGTCCGTGCACGACGGGCTCCCCCGCGCCGCCGCGCCGGCCGACGAGCTGCAGCCGGCCGGTGCGCGAGACCACGCCGCGCTCGATGAGCAGCGAGGCGATCGTGCGGCCGACGTCTCCGGCCGCACCGACGACGGCGACATCCATGCCGGGAGCCTAGGCGGAACCGCCGGAGCCTGTTCATTAGTTGCGCAAGCAAATAGTCTGATACGGTTGCTTGCGCACGCAAACACAGATTGAAGGAGCTAGCACGTGTCCGATCTCAGAATCGCCGTCATCCTCGGGACCACCCGTCCCGGCCGCCGCGGCGAGGCCGTCGCCCAGTGGATCGTCGAGCGCGGCAACGCGCGCGACACCGCCCGGTACGAACTGGTCGACCTCGCGGACTACCCGCTCCCCCACCTCGACGAGGTGAACTCGGCGAAGATGGGCCAGTACGAGGGCGAGCACACGAAGACCTGGTCCGCCGTCATCGACCAGTACGACGGCTTCGTCTTCGTCACGCCCGAGTACAACGCCTCCATCTCCGGCGTGCTGAAGAACGCGATCGACTACCTCTACGCCGAGTGGACGAACAAGGCCGCGGCCTTCGCCTCCTACGGGGTCAACGGCGGGATGCGCGCCGTGCAGCAGCTCCGCACGATCGCCTCCGAGCTCGAGCTCGCCGGCGTTCGCCAGTCGCTCAACCTCTCCGTCTTCGCCGACTGGCAGGAGTTCACGACCTTCGCGCCGGGTGCGCACAACGATCCGACCCTCGAGACGATGTTCGGCCAGCTCGAGTCCTGGGCGGGCGCGCTGCAGCCGCTCCGTGCCGGGGTCGCCGCCTAGTCGTAGACTCCGAACATGACGACGCCGCGGCTCGGGGATGCTGAGGAGCGCCTCTGGCGCGCCATCATGCACCTCGGGTCGCGGCTTCCGTCCATCCTGGAGAACGATCTGCAGCGCGCGGCCGGGATCTCCCTCTCCGAGTTCGCGGCGCTCATGCGCCTGTCGGAGGCGGAGGACGGCGCCATGCGCCCCGGCGAGCTCGCCGAGGCGATCGACCTCTCCCCCTCTCGCGTGACGCGGCTCGTCGCCGAGCTCGAGGCCCGCGGCTTCGTCGAGCGGAACGCCTGCGTCGCCGACGCCCGCGGCACCCTCGCCGTCATCACGGCGACCGGCCGCGAGGTCCTCGCCCGGGCCGTCCCCGCCCAGATCGAGCGCGCGCGCGAGCTCGTCTTCGACGCGATCCCGCTCGCGGAGGTCGAGCGCCTCGCCGGCGCGATGGGCGGCATCGCCGACCGCGCCGCCTGCCCCACCGCGCTCAGCTCCGGGCCGGCAGCGCGCTGAGCCCCGCGAGCAGCGGCCCCCGCTCGCCTGCGAAGCACACGCGGATCCAGCCCTCGCCCTGCGCGCCGAACGCGCTCCCCGGCCCGACCG
>JAGIAU010000235.1 GCA_017744755.1 Microbacteriaceae bacterium | reverse complement strand
GCAGCCCCTCGCGGAGCTCCCGGTCGCGGCGCGTCTTCCGCTCGACGAAGGGGTGCACGGCGCCGCCCTGGATCGGCCCGGGCCGGATGAGGGCGATCTCGATCGCGAGGTCGTAGAACGCCTTCGGCTGCAGCCTGGGGAGGAGGCTCAGCTGCGCGCGCGACTCGACCTGGAACACGCCGATCGCATCGGCGCGGCAGAGCATCTCGTAGACCTCCGGCTCCTCCTTCGGGATCGTGTCGAACCCGATCGGCTCGCCGGTGACCGCCTCGATGAGGTCGAAGGTGCGTCGCAGGGCCGCGAGGATGCCGAGGCCGAGCAGGTCGAACTTCACGAGCCCCATGCTCTCGGCGTCGTCCTTGTCCCACTGGATGACGGTGCGATCCGCCATCCTGGCGTGCTCGATCGGGACGACCTCGCCGACGGGGCGCTCCGTGAGCACCATGCCGCCCGAGTGGATGCCGAGGTGCCGCGGCGCCTTGAGCAGCGCTCGCGCGTACCGGTCGACGAGCGGCGGGATCCGGCTGTCGGCGGAGAACGCGCCCCGCTCGATCTCCTTCGCGAACGCGTCCTGCTGCCCGGGCGAATAGCCGAGCGCCCGCGCCATGTCGCGGACCGCGTTCCTCGGCCGGTACTGGATGACGTTGCAGACCTGTGCGGCGCGTTCGCGACCGTACTTCTTGAAGACGTACTGGATGATCTCCTCGCGCCGCTCCGAGTCGAAGTCGACGTCGATGTCCGGCTCCTCCTCGCGGAGCGTCGAGATGAAGCGCTCGAACGGGAGGTCGTACTTGATCGCGTCGACCGCGGTGATGCCGAGCAGGTAGCAGACGACGCTCGCGGCGGCGCTGCCGCGGGCCTGGCAGAGGATGCCGAGCCGCTTCGCCTCCACGACGATGTCCCGGACGATGAGGAAGTAGCCGGCGAAGCCCTTCCGCTCGATGACCTCGAGCTCCCGCTCGATCCGCTCGCGGCCCTCGACGTCGAGCTCGGGGTAGCGCACGAGGGCCGCATCCCGGACGAGCTCCCGGAGGTAGGACATCGGCGTCCGCCCGTCCGGGAGGTCGACTCGCGGCAGTGCGGGCTTGTGCCTGCGGAGCTCGAAGGCGAGCTCGCCGGCGACCTCGACGGTGCGCTCGATCGCCCCCGGATAGCGGCGGAACCGGGCGAGCATCTCCGCGCCGCTGCGCAGGTGGGCGCCGTCGTGCGACGGCAGCCAGCCGTCGAGGTCGTCGAGCGAGCGGTTCGCCCGGACGGCGGCGACCGCCTCCGCCAGGCGCGCCTCGTCCGGCCGGGCGTAGTGGACGGCGTTCGTCGCGACGACGGCGAGGGAACGCGCTCCCGCGAGCCCGGCGAGCACGTCGTTCCGCCGCGTGTCGGACGGGTCGCCGTGGTCGGTCAGCTCGACGAGCACGCCGTCGCGGCCGAACATGCCGACGAGCCGGTCGAGGGCCGCCCCGGCCGCCTCCGGCCCGCCCGCGTCGAGCGCGCGGCGCACCGCGCCCTTCCGGCAGCCGGTGAGCGCGACGACGTGGCCGCGGAGCGCCGCGAGCTCGTCGAGCTCGTACACCGGCCGTCCCTTCTCGCCGCCGCGCAGGTGGGCGCTCGTGATCGCGCCGGAGAGACGGTGGTAGCCCTCCGGACCGCGGGCGAGCAGCAGCAGGTGCTCGCCGGCCGGATCCGCCTCGCCGCCCTGCGGGCCGGGCAGGCCGAGCGAGAGCTCCGAGCCGAACACGGTCGCGACCGTGAGCGCCTCCGCCGCCTCGGCGAAGCGCGCCACCCCGTAGTAGCCGTCGTGGTCGGTCAGGGCGAGCGCGGTCAGCCCGAGCCGCTCCGCTTCCTCCACGAGCCGGGCCGGGTCCGAGACGCCGTCGAGGAACGAATAGGAGGAGTGCGCGTGGAGCTCCGCGTACGGCACGGCGTCCGCCGGCCGCACGATCGGCGGCGGCACGTAGCCCTTGCGCTTCCGCGAGGCCGGCGCCTCGCGCTCATCAGCGCCGCCGCGGCGCTTCGGCGGCCTGCCCTCCAGGGTCGCGACCATGTCGCCCCAGGTGATCGCCGGGTTGTGGAAGCCCATCAGTCGTATCGGCCTTCCGCGCTCCACGCGTCCTCGTCGAGCAGCAGCGCGAAGGCCCGCCCGGCGGCGTCGACGACCTGGAACCGGTGCGTGCGCCGCACCGCGCCCGGGTCCCAGCCGCGCTCCACGAGCGGCCACGGCCCCGCCCAGGCCGTCACCCGGCGGCGGCTGCCATCGGCCGTGATCCAGGCCGGCTCGCCGAGGAGCGCGCCGCGATCGGTCACGCGAACGCGTTCGCCATGGACGCCCTCGACGGCGACCGGCACCGGCTCCCGGTAGACGGTCGCGGGGTGCGGCGCCGGCAGCGCGCCCGGCCACGGGCCGCTCCGCCTGGGCGGGGGCGGCGGGCGGTCGCCCCACGGCGTCAGCAC
>JAGIAU010000234.1 GCA_017744755.1 Microbacteriaceae bacterium | reverse complement strand
GCACGAGGACGTGCTCCACGGGGCTGCGATCGCCGAGCAGGACGAGCGCCTCGTCGACGGCCGCCTTGAGCGGGAACACCTTGCCCCTGCGGTACCCGCCGTCCGCCGTGATGACGAGCTTCGCCCCGGCGTCGAGGATGCGGTCGTGCAGGCTCTGGGCGGAGAAGCCGCCGAACACCACCGAGTGCACGGCGCCGAGGCGCGCGACCGCGAGCATCGCGACGACCGCCTCCGGCACGACGGGGAGATAGATGGCGACGCGGTCGCCCTGCCCGACGCCCAGGGCGTGCAGCGCGTTCGCGGCCCGCCGCACGTCCGCGGTCAGCTCCGCGTACGTGATCGTGCGGACGTCGCCCGGCTCGCCCTCCCAGCGGATCGCGATGCGGTCGCCGAGGCCGGCGTCGACGTGGCGGTCGAGGCAGTTCGCGGCGACGTTCAGCTCGCCGTCGGCGAACCACTTCGCGACGGGGGCGCCCGACCAGTCGAGCACCTCGGTGAACGGCTTCGTCCACGTCACGTATTCGCGCGCGCGGTCGCCCCAGAACGCGAGACGGTCCTCCCTCGCCTGCTCGTAGAGGTCCGGTCGGGCGATGCTGCCCTCGGCGATGCTGGCGGGGGGCGGGAAGCGCCGCTCTTCACTGAGCAGCGACTCGATCTCGTAGTCGGCCACGCGCTCATCCTAGGAGGATCGTCGGAGGGGTGACGCCGCGGTTTCCGTCTGTGACGCGTGCGGCCGGAACGTTCCCCAGCGCCCGCGGGAGAACGTTCACTGGGCACTTCCCCGGGGAGTTTCAAGCAAGCCTTCAGGTATTCGGCTGGTCAGGGACGGGTCGACAGGCGTACCCTGGACGCGCCGGTTCCCCCCGGTACGCGACTCGGACGTCCCCCGCATCGAGTCGCGCAGGCGGCGCCTCCTACATCCCCCCACTGGAGGCGCCGCCCCTCTGTCCGGGTGCTTTTACGTCGTCGTACGCTGGTCCCGGAGGTGGCCTCATGCCGCTGCAGGGTGAGTACGGTCCGAGCACGTCGGCGTGGGCGCGCGCCCAGGCCGAGGCGTACGAGGCGTCGGGGGGTCGTGACGCGGCGACGCTGCGCGACACGGGTCTGCCCGTCATCGTCCTGACGACGCTCGGCGCCAAGTCGGGGCTGCTGCGCAAGACGGCGCTCATGCGCGTCGAGCACGACGGCCGCTATGCCGTCGTCGCCTCCCGCGGCGGCGCGCCCGAGCATCCGCAGTGGTACTGGAACCTGCTCGCGCATCCGCACGTCGAGCTGCAGGACGGCGAGGCGCGGCACGACTACGTCGCCCGCGAGCTGTCCGGGGCCGAGCGGGAGGAGTGGTGGGCGCGCGCCGTCGCGGCCTACCCGCCGTACGCGGACTACCAGGAGCGGACGTCGCGCGTGATCCCGGTGTTCGTGCTGGAGCCGGCGCCGGCCGAGGGGTAGTCCCCTCACAGATGGCCCCGGACGGCGCGTCGTCCACAAAAGAGCGGATTCGTCGAACGCGCCGTCGGCGGTGGCGCCTAACGTGCCGCCATGAGCTCCGTGGTCCCGTTCCTGCCGCGCTCCGTGCGGACCGGCGTCGCCGTCCGCCGGCCGGGCGCGAGCGAGTTCGGCGTGCTCGCGCCCCTCGTCGCGGACGGGGCGGTCACCGACCTGTTCGTCAACGGCGGGGAGGTGTGGGCCGATCGCGGCTCCGGCCTCGCGCGCGAGCCGGCGCTCGCGATGGAGGCCGAGGCGGCGCGGGCCCTCGCGGTCCGGCTGATCGGCCTCGCCGGGCGGCACGTCGACGAGGCGTCGCCCTGCGTCGACGCGCGGTTCGGCGACGGCATGCGGGTGCACGTCGTGCTGCCGCCCATCGCGCCGCGCGGGCCGCTCGTGTCGATCCGGCTGCCGGCCCTCGCGCCGTGGAGCATCGACGCCCTGGACGAGGCGGGGTTCTTCCCCGGGGCGTCGCGATCCCGCCTGGAGGCGCTCGTCGCGCGGCGGCGGAACGTGCTCGTGAGCGGCGCGACCGGCTCCGGCAAGACGACGCTGCTCTCCGCGATGCTCGGCCTCGCGCCTCCGCACGAGCGGATCGTCGTGATCGAGGATGTCGGCGAGCTGCGCATCGACCACCCGCATGTCGTCTCCCTCGAGACGCGCCAGGCGAATCTCGAGGGGGTCGGCGGGATCGGGCTCGCACGGCTCGTCCGCGAGGCGCTTCGCATGCGGCCCGATCGGCTCGTGCTCGGCGAATGCCGCGGCGAGGAGATCCGCGACCTGCTCACCGCGCTGAACACCGGGCACGACGGCGGCGCCGGGACGATCCACGCGAACTCCCTCGCCGACGTCCCCGCCCGGCTCGAGGCGCTCGGCGTGCTCGCCGGCCTCGGCCCCGAGGCGGTCGCGCGCCAGGCGGCGAGCGCGCTGCACGCGGTCGTCCACGTCGAACGCGCGCCGGGCGGGCGCCGTCGCGTCGCCGCGATCGGCCGCCCCGTGCTCGACGGCGCGGGCCGGCTCGCGATCGCCG
>JAGIAU010000233.1 GCA_017744755.1 Microbacteriaceae bacterium | reverse complement strand
GCAGCGCGATGAGCATGCCGCGGCGGGCGCCGAGCCGCGCGAGGGCGAGCGGCGCGATCGAGAGGCCGACGATCGACGCGATGCCGGCGCCGAGGAGCAGCAGGCCGACCTGGACGTTGTCGATCCCGAGCGCCGCCTTGATCGCCGGCACGCGCGACGCCCACGTCGCGACGCTGAGGCCGCTCATGAGGAAGATCGCGAAGATCGCCGTGCGCCACCGCACGAGCTGCGCGCGGCTGATGACCCCGTCGTCGGCACCCATCCGACGACCCTACCGGCGCGCGTCGAGGGTGCGGCGCGCGACGACGCCGACGAGCGGGGAGAGCACGATCGAGGCCGCCCAGCTCCACATCGCCGGCTCGCCTCCCCACAGCAGCGCGATGGGGACGGAGACGAGGAACACGGCGATGACGGGCAGCAGGTCCCAGACGACGACGAGGAACACCCCGCGGTCGACGCTCGGCGCGAGCAGCCCGCGGCGCCAGCAGTACCACCACTGCGCGAGCGCCCCGAGCTGGAGCAGCGCGATGGCGGCGGCGTACACGACGACCGCCGCCGTCTCGGGGGCGAACGCGCTGATGAGGGACGTGGGGAACGGCATGCTCACGACGAAGAGGAGCAGCAGCAGGTTCAGCCAGAGGAGCCCCACGTCGTGGCCGACGACGACGCGGAACCTCCGGTGGTGGCCGACCCAGGCGAGCGCGACGATGACGAAGGACAGGGCGAAGGCGACATAGGAGGGCCACTCCTCGGCGAGCACCTGCGCCGCGCTCGTCGACCCGTCCGGGACCACGATGTCGAGGACGAGCAGGGTCATCGCGATGGCGAACACGCCGTCGCTGTACGCGGCGATCCGCTCCGCGCCGTCGCCGCGGCCGAAGAGCCGGCGCGCCCGGGACGCGACGCCTTCGCGCTCCCCGGCCTCAGGCATGCGCGACATGCTCCTCCCCGCGGTGCGCGTCCGACTCGAGCTGGAAGGTCGAGTGCTCGATCGACACCGGGAAGTGCTCGGCGACGCACTCCTGCAGCCGCCGCAGCAGCTCGGGCGAGCGTCCATCGCGGAAGCACGCGTCCGCGACAACGACGTGCGCGGTCAGCACCGGCAGATCGCTCGAGATCCGGCTGACGTGGAGGTCGTGCACCTCGCGGACGTCGTCCATCGCCTCGAGGTGCGCGCGCACGGAGCCGAGGTCGAGGTCCTTCGGCGTCATCTCCAGCACGACGCCGAGCGCGTCCCACAGCAGCCGGATGGCCCGGGGGACGATGAACGCGCCGATGAGGATCGCGGCGATCGAGTCCGCGGCGGCGAAGCCGGTCGCCCAGATGACGATCGCGGCGACGATGACGGCGACGGAGCCGAGCGCGTCGCCGACGACCTCGAGGAACGCGCCCCGCAGGTTGAGCGTCCTGCCGCGCCCGCCGGCGAGCACCGCGATCGCGGCGGCGTTCCCCGCGAGGCCGACGACGGCGAACGCGAGCAGTGGGCCCGGCGGGATCTCGGCCGCCTCGCCGAGCCGGCCGATCGCCTCGACGACGACGAACACCGCGACGACGATGAGCAGCAGCGCCTGGGCGAGCGCGGCGACGACCTCGGCGCGGCGCAGACCCCAGGTGCGCCGGTCGTTGGGCCTGCTCGTCGTCATCGCGGCGGCGGCGAGCGCGATGCCGAGGCCGACCGCGTCGGTGACCATGTGCGCGGCGTCGGTGAGCAGGGCCAGCGAGCCGGTGAGCCAGGCGCCCACGAGCTCGGCGACCAGGACGGCCAGCGTGATCCCGAGCGCGACGGCGAGGCGCCCGGTGCCGGCGTCCGTGCGACGCGCGTGCGCGTGACCGCCGGCGCCGTGCGCGTGATCGTCGTGCGCCGCCATGGCCGACACGATACCGGCCGAGGCCGTGCCGGGGCCGGTGTCAGCCCTCGTCGAGGAGGCCGAGCTCGGCGGCGCGCAGCAGCGCCGACTCGCGGTCGTTCACCCCGAGCTTCGCGTAGACGGAGCGCAGCTGCGTCTTGATGGTGTTCACGGAGACGAAGGAGCGGTCGGCGAGCTCGCTCCGCGACCCCGTCGTGACGAGGTGGCGGAGGACGACGAGCTCGCGGGGATGCAGCTCGACGACCTCCTGGGCGAGCGCGGCGGCGGCGGGGATGCGGGCGAACGCGAGGCGCAGCTCGGCGGCATGCGGCGAGTCGCCGACGGCGCCGAGGATGGCCTCGCGATCGTCCTGGTCGAGGATCGCGAGCGGCCAGGCGAGGCCCTCGACGCCGACGATCCCGGCGATGCGGTGCGCGTTCTCCCGCAGCTCAGCGGCGATCCCCGGGACCTCCTCGCCTTCCCGCCGCGCGAGGATGACGGTCGCCATCGCGGTGTACAGGCCGGTCCGCAGCGAGCCGGGCGCCCGCTTCGCCTTCGCGAGGTGCTGCTCGGCGAGCTGGTACCGGCCGCCCGCCGCGGCGCGGACCGCCCGCGTCACTTTCATCGCTTGCGATCTGCGCGACACCGATGCGCTCGTCCCAGTACTCGGGGCTGACCTCGTCGAGCCCGTGC
>JAGIAU010000232.1 GCA_017744755.1 Microbacteriaceae bacterium | reverse complement strand
GGGCGAGACGGCCGGGGCCGTCGCCTCGATGACGACGTCGGCGGCGAACGCGCCGTCGAGGGCGTCCTTCGAGCCGATCCTCGCGACGAGCTCCGCCTCGGGCATGGCCTCGACGACCGAGGTGATGACGCCGCCGAGCCGGCCGGACGCGCCGACGACGGCGACGGTGAAGGTCATGCGTCCCAGGTTACGCGCCGCTTCGACTCGGCTCCGCCTCGCTCAGCGAGCCAACGGGGGTCCCTGAGCGAGCGCCGCGCGTCGAAGGGCCAGCCGTCAGAGGAGCGACTTGGTGTGCCAGACGGTCTTCGTCTCGGTGAACGCGAGGATGCGGTCGAGCGAGAGGTCCGCGACGCCCGGCTCGGGGCGCAGCACGCGCTTCAGAGTGTCCGCGGCGCTCGCCTCGAGCGCGGTCCAGTCGAGCGCGCCGGCGCCGCCGAGGTCGAGGGCGTTCACGTCGGCGTGCGCGGCGAGCCAGGGGGCGAGCTCGGCCGGGCGGCCGGTGAGGACGTTCACGACGCCGCCGGGCACGTCGCTCGTCGCGAGCACCTCCGCGAGCGAGATCGCGGAGAGCGGGTGCGCCTCGTCGGCGACGACCACGACCGTGTTCCCCGCGACGAGCGCGGGCGCGACGGCGCGGACGAGGCCGAGCAGACTCGCGCCGCCCTGCGGCGCGACGAGCCCCACGACGCCGGTGGGCTCGGGCACGGAGAGGTTGAAGTAGGGACCTGCGACCGGGTTCCCCGAGCCCGCGACCTGCACGTACTTGTCGCACCAGCCCGCGTACCAGACCCAGGCATCGATCGCCGCGGCCACCTGCGCCCGTGCGTTCGCCGCCGAGACGCCCTCGGAGGCCGCGATCTCCTCCGCGAACTGGGCGGAACGCCCCTCGAGCACCTCGGCGACGCGGTAGAGCACCTGGCCGCGGTTATAGGCGGTCGCCCCCGCCCAGCCGGCGAGCGCGCCGCGCGCGGCGACGACCGCGTCGCGCAGGTCCTTGCGGCTCGCGAGCGAGGCGTTCGCGAGGAACGCGCCCTTCGGCGTCGTCGCCTCGTAGGTCCGCCCCGACTCGGAGCGGGGGAACTTCCCGCCGATGTAGAGCTTGTAGGTCTTCGGCACCGTGAGCCGCGCGTTCATCGGGCACCCGCCTTCAGGTAGGAGGTGAGCCCGTGCCGGCCGCCCTCGCGGCCGTAGCCGGACTCCTTGTAGCCGCCGAAGGGGCTCGCCGGGTCGAAGCGGTTGAAGGTGTTCGCCCAGATGACGCCCGCGCGCAGCCGGTCCGCGACCGCGAGGATCTTCGAGCCCTTGTCGCTCCAGATGCCGGCGGAGAGGCCGTACGGCGTGTTGTTCGCCTTGGCGATCGCCTCCGCCGGCGTGCGGAACGTGAGCACGGAGAGCACCGGGCCGAAGATCTCCTCCCGGGCGATCGTGGACGACGTCTGCACGTTCGTGAAGATCGTCGGCGCGAACCAGAAGCCCTGATCGGGGATCTCGCACGGCGCGCTCCACCGCTCCGCGCCCTCCGCCTCGCCGATCGCGGAGAGCTGTCGGATGGTGGCGAGCTGCTCGGCGGAGTTGATGGCGCCGATGTCGGTGTTCTTGTCGAGCGGGGAGCCGAGGCGGAGCGTCGTGAGCCGGTGCTTGAGCCGGTCGACGAACTCGTCGTGGATGCTCTCCTGGACGAGCAGCCGCGAGCCCGCGCAGCAGACGTGGCCCTGGTTGAAGAAGATGCCGTTGACGACGCCCTCGATGGCCTGGTCGATCGGCGCGTCGTCGAAGACGATGTTCGCCGCCTTGCCGCCGAGCTCGAGCGTGACCTTCTTCTGCGTGCCGGCGATCGCCTTCGCGATCTCGCGGCCGACCGACGTCGAACCGGTGAACGCGACCTTGTCGACGTCGGCGCGGACGAGCGCCTGACCGGTGGCGCCCGCGCCGGTGACGATGTTCACGACGCCGTTCGGCAGGTCGGCCTGCTGGCAGATCTCGGCGAAGAGCAGCGCGGTGAGCGGCGTCGTCTCGGCGGGCTTGAGGACGACGGTGTTCCCGGCGGCGAGCGCCGGGGCGATCTTCCACGCGAGCATGAGCAGCGGGAAGTTCCACGGGATGACCTGGCCGGCGACGCCGAGCGCCTTCGGATTCGCGCCGAGCCCCGCGTAGTCGAGCTTGTCCGCCCAGCCGGCGTAGTAGAAGAACCACGCGGCGACGAGCGGCACGTCGACATCGCGGCTCTCCTTGATCGGCTTGCCGTTGTCGAGGCTCTCCGCGACGGCGAGCTCACGGGCGCGCTCCTGCACGAGCCGCGCGATGCGGAACAGGTACTTGCCGCGGTCGGAGCCGGACATCCGCGACCACACCCTGTCGTACGCGCGCCGCGCGGCGGTCACGGCCCGCGCCACGTCGTCCGCGTCGGCCGCCGCGATCTCGGCGAGCGTCGCCTCGGTCGAGGGGTCGATCGTCTGGAAGGGCGTTCCGTGCCCGTCGACCCACTCGCCGTCGATGAAGAGGCCGTACGACGGCCGGAGCTCGACGATGTCGCGCGACTCTGGCGCGGGCGC
>JAGIAU010000231.1 GCA_017744755.1 Microbacteriaceae bacterium | reverse complement strand
CCTCAAGGAGCGCGCGAAGGCGTTCCGCGCCGACGCCGAGGTCCAGGAGGCCCTCAAGGCCGCGAAGCTCGACCAGCTCGCGCAGCCCACGCTGAACGCCGGCGAGACCGTCGCGGACATCGTCGCCGACCGCTCGGCCTTCGAGGACTTCGACGCGGCCTCGTACTTCAACGCGAAGGGCTCCGGCTTCGTCCGCCTGCAGCAGCTCGCGACCGAGCACCTGCTCGGCGCCCGCTGACCATCCGAACCATGCGAATGCCGGGTCCCCGCTCGGGGCCCGGCATTCGCGCGTTCGACAGAACGCGCTGATAGAACGCACTGAACCGCACGCATTGGAGCGTCCATGACCCTGATCGCCGGCGTCGACTCCTCGACGCAGTCCTGCAAAGTCCTCATCCGCGACCTCGAGAGCGGCGTCGTCGTCCGCGAGGGCCGGGCCGCCCACCCGGAGGGCACCTCGGTCGACCCGACCGCCTGGTGGAACGCGCTGCTCGCCGCGATCGCCGCGGCCGGCGGACTCGACGACGTCGCGGCCGTCTCGATCGGCGGACAGCAGCACGGCATGGTCGTGCTCGACGCCGACGGCCGCATCATCCGCGACGCGCTCCTGTGGAACGACACCCGCAGCGCCGACGCCGCTCGCGACCTCATCGCGGAGTTCGGCGCCGATGCGCTCGCCGACCGCACGGGCAGCGTCCCGGTCGCCTCGTTCACCGCCACCAAGCTGCGCTGGCTCCGGGACGCCGAGCCGGCGAACGCGGCCCGCGTCGCCGCCGTCGCGCTCCCCCACGACTGGCTCACCTGGCGGCTCCTCGGCTACGGCCCTGCGACCGAGTCGCCCCTCGGCGCGGACCTGAGCGCCCTGACGACGGACCGCTCCGACGCCTCCGGCACCTCCTACTGGTCGCCGGCCTCCGGCGAGTACGACCGCGAGGTGCTCATCGCCGCCCTCGGCCATGACGCCGTCCTGCCGCGCGTCCTCGGGCCGTCGGAGCGCGCCGGCGAGACCGTGGTGCACCACGGCGTGCCGGCCGGCATCGTCGTCGGCCCCGGCGCCGGGGACAACGCGGGCGCCGCGCTCGGCCTCGGCGCCGTGCCCGGCGATGTCGTCGTCTCGATCGGCACCTCGGGCACCGTGTTCGCCGTCACCGAGCAGCCGGTGCGCGACGTGACCGGCACGGTCGCGGGCTTCGCCGACGCGTCCGGCGCGTTCCTCCCCCTCGTCGCGACGCTGAACGCGGCGCGCGTGCTCGACTCGATCGCGCGCGTCCTCGGCGTCGGCCACGAGGAGCTCGGCCGCCTCGCGCTCGCCGCGCAGCCCGGCGCGGGCGGGGTCGTGCTGCTCCCGTACTTCGAAGGGGAGCGCACGCCGAACCTGCCGAACGCGACGGCGTCGCTCACGGGCCTGACGCTCGCGTCGACGACCCGCGAGGACCTCGCCCGGGCCGCCATCGAGGGCCTGCTCTGCGGCCTCGCGGACGGCTTCGACGCGATCCGCGCGCACGGCGTCGAGGCGCGGCGCATCCTGCTCGTCGGCGGCGCCGCGCAGAACGAGGCGGTCTCCTCGATCGCCGCGCAGGTGTTCGGCGCCCCGGTCGTCGTCCCCCAGCCGGGCGAGTACGTCGCGGCCGGCGCCGCGGTGCAGGCCGCCTGGGCGCTGACCGGCGAGCGCCCCGAGTGGCCGCTCACCCTCGTGAGCGAGCACGCCGCGGACGTCCGGCCGGTCATCCGCGAGCAGTACGCGGCGCGCGCCGCCGCCCTGCCCCAGTAGGTCCTTCCACTCCGGTGCCGCTTGTGGGCGGATAGCGCCCGCTATTCCGTCCACAAGTGGCACCGGCGCAGCGATAGAACGCACAACAGAGGTGCGGGCGGCCCCGGAGGGGACCGCCCGCACTGCGTGTTCCGCCGGGACTACTTGAGGCGCGCCTTGCTGCTGCGCACCCGCGACAGCGCGTCGACGGACGCCGCGAGGATGAGCACGCCGCCGGTGACGAGGTAGTTCACGCCGGCCGGCAGGTTCCGGATGAGGCCGAGGCCGTTCGCGATTACCGCGATGACGAGCCCGCCGACCGCGCCGTGGATGAGCCGGCCGCGACCGCCGAAGAGCGACGCCCCGCCGACGACCGCGGCCGCGACGCCGGAGAGCACGTCGCCGCGGCCGAACGCCGCGTCGACCGAGCCGACATAGGAGGCCTGGAACACGCCGGCGACGACCGCGAGACCCGAGCAGATCACGAAGGCGATCCACTTGACCTGCGTCACCTTGATGCCCGCGCGCCGCGCCGCCTCGGCGTTGCCGCCGATCGCGTACAGGTGCCGGCCGTACTTCGTGCGGTCGAGGACGACCGTGCCGATGAAGAGCAGCGCGACGACGATCGGGACGACGACCGGGACGCCCTCGATGGGGTTCGCGCCGAACGAGCGGTTCGTGTTCAGCACGATGATCGCGAGGGCGCCGAGGACGCCGATCGCGCCGATCTTCGCGACCGGGATCCAGATCGTCTCGTTCGGGACGCCGGCGCGCTTGCGCTGCGCCCGGTCGAAGGCGGCGAAGCCGACGGCGATGAGCAGCGCG
>JAGIAU010000230.1 GCA_017744755.1 Microbacteriaceae bacterium | reverse complement strand
GGCGTCGAGGTAGGCGTCGTACTCGGCCTTGAAGATCGCCGACCTCAAGGGCAAGACGATCGGCGTGCAGGACTCGAACGCCTCCGTGTTCGCCGCGTTCCTCAACGCGAATGGCATCGACGCCTCCGAGCTGACCGTCGTCCCCGTCGACTTCGACCCGACGCCGCTCATGGACGGCCAGGTCGACGCGTTCATGGCGTACGTCACGAACGAGCAGCTCACGGTCGAGCTCGCCGGCTACGAGGTCAACAGCCTCGCCTACGCCGAGAACGGCCTCCCCTACGTCGCGGAGACCTACTCGGTCACCGACCAGTTCCTGGCGGAGAACCGCGACCTGCTCAAGGCGTTCCTCATCGCCGAGATCAAGGGCTGGTCGGACACCTTCAAGAACCCGACCGAGGACACGGTCGCGCTCATCACGAAGTACTACGACGAGTCGGCGGCCGCCGGCGACCTCACCTTCGGTCCGCTCGACCCGGAGAAGACGGGGCTCGGCCTCGAGGCGGAGCAGGAGCTCATCTCGACCGAGGAGACCGAGGCGAACGGCCTGTTCACGATCTCCGACGAGCTGCAGGCGCAGACGCTCGCGTCGCTCAAGGCCTCCGGCTGGGACCTGACGGCGGAGCAGCTCTTCGACACGTCGATCATCGACGAGATCTACGCGGAGTTCCCCGAGCTCAAGGCGTACAAGTAGTCTCGTGACCATCATGTCGACGGATGCCGGAGTCGAGCGCGAGCTCGGCTCCGGCATCCGGATCTCCGGCCTGTCCAAGCGGTTCAAGGTCCGCGGCGGCGACGTCCACGCCCTCCAGGACACCGACCTGACCACCCACCAGGGCGAGTTCCTCGCCCTCCTCGGCCCCTCGGGCTGCGGGAAGTCGACGATCCTGCGCATCCTCGCCGACCTCGAGACGCCGACGAGCGGCGAGGCGACGGTCGACGGCAAGCGCCCGCACGAGCTGCGGAAGGCGAGCGAGCTCGGCATCGCGTTCCAGGACCACGCGCTGCTGCCGTGGCGCAGCGTCCGGGGGAACATCCGCCTCCCGTTCGAGGTCGCGCAGCGGCCGGTCGACCAGGCGTACGTGCAGGAGCTCATCGACCTCGTCGGCCTCACCGGCTTCGAGGACGCGAAGCCCGCGCAGCTCTCCGGCGGCATGCGCCAGCGCGTCTCCATCGCCCGCGCCCTCGCCCTCAAGCCCTCCGTGCTGCTGCTCGACGAGCCGTTCGGCGCGCTCGACGACATGACGAGGCAGAACCTCAACCTCGAGCTGCTGCGCATCTGGACCGAGAAGCCCGCGACGACGCTGCTCGTCACGCATGGCATCCAGGAGGCGATCTTCCTCGCCGATCGCGTCGCCGTGATGAGCCCGCGGCCCGGCCGCGTCAAGGCGATCATCGACGTCGACCTGCCGCGCCCCCGCACCCCCGACATGATGCGCAGCCCCGAGTTCCACGCCCTCGTCGACCAGGCGTCGGAGCTGCTGTTCGGCAGCGACGGCCGCGCCGAGGCCGAGTCCTGATCCCGCGATGCACGCGATGGGCACGATCCGATGAACGCACGACGCGGCGGCATCCCCGGCTGGCTCGCCGGCCTGATCGGCGTCCTCGTCCTCGTGGCCGCCTGGTGGATCCTGTCCGTGACGGCGTTCACGCCGGCGCCGGGGACCACCTTCACGCCGGTGCCCTCACCCGTCGCCGTCTTCGACTGGCTGTTCCTCCAGGGGAACGTCCTCGGCGCGTGGGGCGTCTTCCAGCCGACGCTCACCGCTGCCGGCATCGGCTTCGCCTGGGGCAACGGCCTCGCGCTGCTGCTCGCCGCGACCGTGCTGCTGCTCCCCTGGCTCGAGACGGTCGTGACGCAGATCGCCGTCGTCTCCTACTGCCTGCCGGTCGTCGCGGTCGGCGGCATCGCGATCGTGCTGCTCGGCGGCGCCAAGCGGCCGGGCGACCCGAGCGCGACGGCGATCCTGCTCGCCGCCATCGCCGTGTTCTTCACGACGGTCGTCGGCGCGCTGCTCGGCTTCAAGTCGGCGCAGCGGGCCTCGCTCGACGTCGTCCGGGTGTTCGGCGGCGGCCGCTGGGCGCAGCTCGTCAAGGTGCGGCTCGTCGCCGCCCTCCCCGCGATCCTGAACGCCCTGCAGATCGCCGTCCCGAGCGCGTTCCTCGGCGCCGTCCTCGGCGAGTACATGGGCGCGATCGACCGCGGCGTCGGCATCACGCTCATCCGTCTGCAGGGGGCGCTCGACTCCGCGGGCGTGTGGAGCGTGTTCCTCCTCTGCGCCCTCGTCGCGCTCGTCGGCTATGCGCTCATCGGCCTGGTCGCGCGTCTCGTGACGCCCTGGGTCTCGGGGAACGCGCGATGAGGGCCGCCGCGCCGATGCATCCGGTGCTGCGCGCGGTCGTGAACGCGCTCATCACGCTCGCCGTCGTCCTCGCCGTCTGGCAGATCGTCGTCCTGCTCGCCTCGCCGTACGTCGCGAAGGGGCCGGTGCAGGTCTGGAACCACCTCTTCGTCGACGAGGACGCCGCCGCCTTCGGCGACATCCAGGCCGGCCGCGCGCGCCAGTGCATCGTTGGGCGAGAGGCCGATGGCGATGACGACCTCGTCCGCTTCC
>JAGIAU010000022.1 GCA_017744755.1 Microbacteriaceae bacterium | reverse complement strand
CATGGGGCGCTCGGGGCCGAAGCACTCGAGCGCGCGGTCCACGAAGGGCCGCAGGTCGTCCGGCTCCCATCGCGTGAAGTCGCCGCCGGCCGGCATGAGCCCGGAGACCTTCGCGGAGACGGTCGGGGCCTCGGCCGCCCGCGCGATGTTCGTCCACCAGGGCTCCCGCTCCTCGCGGAGCACCGGCGGCTTCGAGAGGTGGTCGATCACGATGCGCAGCCGCGGGTGCCGTTCGACGAGCTCCGGCACGAGCTCGAGGTGCCGCCGGCGGACGGGCACGTAGTCGAACGGGATGTCCTCGTCCTCGAGCAGCCGCAGCCCTTCGGTGACCTCCGGGCGCAGGATCCATTCGGGGTCCGGCTCGGCGTTGATGCCGTGCCGGATGCCGCGGAACTTCGGATGCCGGCGCAGCTCGGAGAGGCGAGCAGCCGCTCGCTCGGGGTCGTCGAGCGGGATCCAGGCGACGACCGCGGCGATCTCGTCGTGCGCGGCCGCCTGCTCGAGCAGGAAATCGGTGTCGTCGTCGTTGTCGGCGCCCTGCACGAGCACGGTGCGGGCGATCCCGGCGGCTCGCAGCAGCGGTGCGAGCTCGTCGAAGAGCACCTCCCGGTCGAGCATCGGCAGCTGCGGGCCGAGCCATGGGTAGGCGGCGCGGCGGCGATCCCAGAGGTGGTGGTGGCTGTCGATGACGGCGAGCCCGCTCACAGCGCGAGGCCTTCCGGGGCGTCGTCGAAGGCGACGACGCGTCCGCCGCTCGCGAGGGTCACGACGAGGGTCGTGCGCCGCTCGCCGGCGAAGCAGAGGTTGGTGGGGTGCGAGCCCTCGCCGGTCGGGATCCGCTCGGCGATGCCGCCGGCCGGATCGACGACGATCACCTCGTCGCCGGCGAAGGCGGCGACGTAGAGGTTCCCGGCGGCGTCGAAGGCGATCCCGTCCGGGTCGGAGCCGGGGATCTCGACGAGGACGTCGGCGGCGCCGAGGCCGGCGCCGACGACGGGATAGCTGAGCAGCCGGTGGCCGTGCGAGTCGGCGACGACGAGACGGTCGCCGCCGGGCGTGAAGGCGAGACCGTTCGGGAAGGCGACGTCGTCGACGACGGTCGCCGTCTCCCGCGTGGCGAGGTCGAGGCGGCGGACGCGCGGGCCGAGGCCGCGGGCCGCGTCGCGCCCGGGGTCGGTGTACCAGAGCGCCCCGTCGGGGCCGATGGCGCCGTCGTTCGGCGCGACGCTGTCGGGGATGCCGAGGTCGGCGACGTCGTCGCCGTCGATGAGCTGGATGCCGGAGCGGACCGGGAGCTCCGAGCTGGTGCGGAAGGTGGCGTTCTGCATGACGAGGATGCGCCCGGCCGCGTCGACCGCGAGCCCGTTCGGCCCGCCGCCGGTCTCGACCTGGCGCAGCATGGAGGTCTCCGGTGCCCCGTCGAGCGCGAGATGGACCACGCGTCCGCGCGAGGTGCTGGTGACGGCGATCTCGCCGTCGCCGAGGCGGATAGGCCCTTCGGTGAAGCCGATGCCTCGGGCGATCTGACGGAATGGGCTGTGCACGTGCGTCCTCCCGTGTGCCGACGACGATGTCGCTGTCACGATAGCGCACGATTCGCAGATAAGTGAATATTTCGAATGTCACTAGGGAACGTGGCGATTACGCGATCCGATCCGCGGATCGCAGCATCGTCGACTGTTTCCCGAAAAGTGCTTGACATTTCGAATATCTGATGCTGTTGTGTAGGTAACTTCTCTCGACTTGAGCGACTGAGCGCGACGGTGCCTCAGCTCGGCCCACCGGCCGCGCGCGGGACCGTCATCGGCCGTCTGCGAGCCGGGGGAGCCTATGCCGCCAACCGCGTCCCCCCGACGCGACGCGGCGCAGCGCGACGCGACGTGGCGTCGCCGGGCCGACGGAACCGTCGCTCGCAGCAGAGTGAAAGGACGCAGTTCATGCGCATCGCATTCAATCGGAGCGCGAAGCTCGCCGGTGCCGGCGCAGCCGTCGCGCTCGCCCTCGCCCTCGGGGCGTGCTCCGGCGGCAGCCCGGGCGCCGGAGGCGAGACGAGCGGCGGCGCCGTCGCCGAGGTCGGCGTCACCGCCGACACCATCCGCCTCGCCGCATCGCAGACGCTCAGCGGCCCTGGGGCCGCGAGTTGCGCGCCGAGCACCGACGCGGCGCAGCTCTACTTCGACAAGGTCAACGACGAGGGCGGCGTCGACGGCCGCAAGATCGACTTCGAGGTCCTCGACGACGGCTACGACCCGCAGCGCGCGCTCGCGAACGTCCGCGGGTTCATCGACTCCAAGTTCGCCATGGTCGGCGCCTGCGGCTCCGCGACCGCGGCGGCGATCTACCGCACGCTGAGCGACGCGGGCATGCCGTTCCTCTTCCCGACCAACGGCGTCGCCGAGGTCGTCAAGCCCGCATCGCCCGGCATCCTGCAGCTCCTCCCGCTCTACGAGGACCAGACCGCGTCGATGGTGCGGTACGGGTTCGAGGAGTTCGGCTCCGGGAGCATCTTCGTGGTCGTGAACCCGCTCGGCGAGTACGAGTCCGCGATCTCCCGGGCCCGCGAGGTCGCGGAGAGCGGCGGCGGCTCGTTCGTCGACTCCGCCGTCGCCCAGCTCGGCACGACCGACTACACGCCGATCGCGCTGCAGATCAAGGAGGCGGACCCCGACTTCGTCGTGATGAGCATGGGCGGCAGCGACTCGGCGAAGTTCGTCAACGCGCTCGTCGACCAGAACGCCCTCCCGAGGAGCGCGGTGCTCGGGACGAGCGCCTCGGTCGCCGGATCGTTCCTCAGCTCGTACAACACGGCCGCATCGGACAAGGTCTACTTCGGCTCGGCCATCCAGCTGCCGCCGTCGGCCGAGAACGAGTGCACGCAGCTGCTCGCGGGCGGCGACTTCGCGAACGACCCGATCGCCCTCATCGGCTGCGCCTCGGCGCAGGCGATCGTCGAGGCGATCCGGCAGACCCCGGAGCTCACCCGGGCGAATCTGCTCGCGACGATCGAGTCGTGGGACGAGGAGGACATCTCGCCCGGCATCTTCGCCCCGGTGAGCTTCTCGGCCACCGACCACATCGGGCTCAAGACGCTCTACGTCGTGCAGCCGCAGGGGACCGAGTTCGGCGTCATCGCCGAGTGCCCCTACAGCGAGGACGAGAACGCCGACGCCAGCTGCACCCCGGCCGGATGACGGCCGAGCCGCTCTGGGAGGACTGAACGCACATGGGGCTCTACATCTCGGCCGCGATCAGCGGGATCGCCGTCGGACTGCTGTACGGCATGATCGGCTTCGCCATCGTCATGCTCTACAAGTCGACCGGCGTCGCGAACTTCGCGCAGGGCACGCTCGCGACGCTCGGCGCCTTCGTGGCGTGGGCGCTCGTGACGGACGCGGGACTGCCGCTCCTCGCGGCGATCCCGATCGCGCTGATCGCGTCCGGGATGTTCGGAGTCATCGTCTACTTCGTCGTCATCCGCCCCAGGGCGAGCGCCGGCAATCTCAACATCACGGTCAGGACGCTGGGGCTTTCCCTGCTCCTGCTCGCCGTCATGGAGTGGCGGTGGGGGGCGCTGGCTCCCTACCGCTACCCCACGATCGTCCAGGGCGACGGCATCCAGATCGCCTCGGTCGTCCTCCCCGCCCAGACGCTGCTGATCGCCGGCGTCGCGGCCGTCATCATGGTGCTGCTCTGGGCGCTGTTCCGGTACACCCGGGCCGGGCTCAGCTTCCGCGCGCTCGCGGAGCAGCCCGACACGGCCCGACTGCTCGGGCTGCGCGCCACGCGGCTGAGCGCGGCGACGTGGGGCCTCAGCGCGATCCTCGGGACCATCGTGGGGGTGCTGCTCGCCCCCAGCGCGTTCCTCGCCCCGAGCATGATGGAGTCCTACCTGCTCTTCACGTTCACCGGCATCGTGCTCGGCGGGCTGACGAGCCTCCCGGGGGCGCTCCTCGGCAGCGTGATCGTCGGCATCGTCTCGAACGTCGCGATCGTCGCCTTCAGCCTCGAGGCGGGCGTGCTCGTCGTCTTCGCGATCCTGCTGATCGTCATGGCGGTGCGGCCGCAGGGGCTGCTCGGCAAGCAGGAGGCGGTGCGGCTTTGAACCCGGCGATCCACGTGCACCGCCCATCGCGAAGGAGTGAGTCCCGATGATCATCGGAGACGCCAAGAACCGCACGCTCGTGCCGAGCCTCGTCATCGCCGGCGGCGTGACGGTCGCCGGCCTCGCCCTGCCGCTCGACACCTCGCTCGAGTACACGCTCACGGCGGCGATCGTGTGGGCGATCGCCGCGATCGGGCTCGACGTCCTGGTCGGCTTCACCGGCCAGGTGTCGTTCGGGCAGGCGGCCTTCGTCGCGATCGGGGCGTACGCCACATCGGCGCTGCGAATACACCTGGGCCTGCCGACCCCCATCGCGGTCATCCTCGGCGTCGGCGCGACCGGCGCGATCGCCCTGCTGCTCGGCAGCGTCGTCGTCCGCTACCGCATATTCGGCATCGCGACGGCGACCCTCTTCTTCGGCTACCTCGTCGTCACGGCGCTCATGGGCGACGTCCTCCGGCCCGTCTTCGGCGGGGCGAACGGGCTCGCCGTCCCCGAGTTCGAGCTCGTCGGCTCGCACGGCAAGCCCTATCTCATCCTCGTCTGCGCCGTGCTCATCGTCGTCGTGTACCTCACCTGCTCGCTGATGGACTCGCAGACCGGACGCGCGCTGCGCCTGGTGAAGTCCAACGAGGCGGTCGCCGCGGCGGTCGGCATCCGGGTGAGCCGGATGAAGATGCTGTCCTTCGTCTACTGCTGCATCCTCGCCGCGATCGCCGGGGTGCTCTACTCCGGCATCGTCGGCTACCTCGGTCCGGAGGGCTTCGGCATCAAGCAGTCGGTGAACATCTTCGCGATGCTCGTCGTCGGCGGCGCCGGCACCGTCGGCGGGCCGATCCTCGGGGCGCTGCTCGTCACGATCCTGCCCGGCTACCTGCTGCGCGACGGGCACATCTCCGCGATCGTGTTCGCCGCCGTCCTGCTCCTCTTCCTCATCCTCCTGCCGGAGGGCATCTACGGGCTGGGGCAGCGCGTCGGCCAGTGGCTGGTGCGCGTCTTCCCGCCGCTCGGACGGCTGTCGCGGCGCCGCGCCCGCGCCGCCGCCCGGTCCGTGCGACACGACCCCGACGCGGCGACCGGCACGGTCGGCGGCGCGTCACGGGCGGTGGACGAGCGACCGGAGGCCGAGGCGGGGATCCCCGCGCTCGAGATCGACGGGCTCGAGGTCAAGTTCGGCGACTTCATCGCCCTGTCCGACGTCGACGTCCGGATCCGGGCCGGCAGCGTGCACGCGATCATCGGGCCGAACGGTGCGGGCAAGACGACGCTGCTCAACGCGGTCTCCGGCCTGTACGTGCCGTCCCGCGGCGACATCCGCGTGTTCGGCGCATCGACCAGGGGCGTCGCGCCGCACCGGATCCGCCAGCGCGGCGTCGTGCGGACCTTCCAGACGCCGGCGATCGTCCCGGACCTCGACGTGCTCGACAACGTGAAGCTGGGGCTCGACGCCGACGAGAAGGGCTCGTTCTGGGCCGACCTCCTCGGCCGGGTCGCGACGCGCCGGCGCGAGCGGGCGCTGGAGGCCGAGGCGCAGTGGGCGCTCGACGCCGTCGGCATCGACGAGAGCCGCCGGTCGCTGCTCGCGAAGAACCTCGACCTGAGCGAGCAGAAGCGCGTCGAGATCGCGCGCGGCCTCGTCGGGCACGCGAGGCTGCTGCTGCTGGACGAGCCCACCGCCGGCCTCTCGGTGAAGCAGATGGAGAGCCTCGGGGCCACGCTCAAGGACGTCCACGCGAGGTTCGGGCTCACCATCATGGTCATCTCGCATCACATCGGCTTCATCCTCGACATCGCCGACGAGATGACGGTGCTCGACTACGGGCGCGTGATCGGCAACGGAGAGCCGGCCGAGGTCCTCGCGCGTCCGCTGATCGCCGCGACGTTCATGGGCGTCGAGGCCGAGGCGGCGGACGCGCCGGGCGCGACCGTCGGAACGGAGGGGGCATGACCATCGCCCAGGACGGACCCGCGACGACCGGCCGGGGGCTCGAGATCGAGAACCTGGTCGTCGGCTACGGCAAGGCGATCGTGCTGCACGGCCTCTCGCTGCGCGTCGCGCCCGGCGAGATCGTCGGCGTGGCCGGCCCGAACGGCGCCGGCAAGTCGACGCTGCTCAAGGTGATCTCCGGGCTGCTGCCCAGGACCGCGGACCGGATGACGTTCGACGGCGTGCCGCTCAAGCGCGACCCGGTCGCGGTCGTCGGCCGGGGCGTCGTCCACGTGCCGGAGGGCCGGCGCATGTTCGCCAATCTGACGGTCGAGGAGAACCTCAAGGTCGGCGCGATCGGGGGCAGGGTGCGCGACTACCGGGCCGCCAGGGAGCGCGTGCTCGCGCTGCTGCCGACCATCGTCCCGATGCTCGGCCGCAAGGCGGGCCTGCTGAGCGGCGGCCAGCAGCAGCAGGTCGCCGTCGCACGCGGGCTCATCGCGAACCCCTCGCTGCTCATGGTCGACGAGCTCAGCCTCGGTCTCTCGCCGTCCGCGGTCGCGAGCATCTCGGCGAGCACGGTGGCGACGTGCCGCGAGCTCGGCACCGGGCTGCTCTGGGTCGACCAGAACATCACGATCCTCGCGAAGCACTGCGACCGCCTCGTGCTGCTGCGGGACGGCGTCGCCGAGCCGGTCGACATGAGCGACCGCGATGCGCTCGGCTCCGTCTACTTCTGATCGCGCGACCGCGGAGGATCCAGCCATATGACGTCTCGTCGTCTTCCGCGGCCGCGCGACCTCGCGCCGCTGCTGCGCTTCAAGCGGCCGGTGCTCTCCGCGAAGCGGCGGCGCCTCGAGTCGGCGCTGACCATTCACGACCTCCGGCTCGCGGCGCGGCGGGTGACCCCGCGCGCCCCGTTCGACTTCGGGGACGGCGCGGCGGAGGGGGAGCTGTCGCTGCAGCGGGCGCGTCAGGCGTTCGAGGACGTCGAGTTCCATCCGACCGTGCTGCACGACGTCACGGAGGTCGACACCTCGCGCGAGGTGCTCGGCAGGCGCAGCAGCCACCCGTTCGCGATCGCGCCGATCGGGTTCACGCGGATGATGCACTCGGACGGGGAGCGGGCCGGCGCCGCGGCCGCGGCGGCGTTCGGCATCCCGTTCACCCTGTCGACGATGGGGACCACCTCGATCGAGGACGTCGCCGCGGTCTCCGGCGAGGGCCGGCGGTGGTTCCAGCTCTACCTGTGGAAGGACCGGGACCGCTCGATGGCGCTCGTCGAGCGCGCGCGGGACGCCGGCTACGACACGCTGCTCGTCACCGTCGACTCCGCCGTCGCGGGGGCGCGGCTGCGCGACGTGCGCAACGGCATGACGATCCCGCCCACGCTCACGCCCCGCACGATCCTGAACGCCATCCCCCGCCCGCGGTGGTGGTTCGACCTGCTCACGACCGAGCCGCTCGCCTTCGCCTCGCTCGACCGGTGGAGCGGCACGGTCGCGGCGCTCGTCGACACCATGTTCGATCCGAGCCTCGGCTACGAGGACCTCGAGTGGATCCGCGCGCAGTGGCCGGGCCGCATCGTCGTCAAGGGCGTCCAGTCGCTGCACGACGCGAGGCGGATCGCTGCGACGGGCGTCGACGGGATCGTGCTGTCGAACCACGGCGGCCGGCAGCTCGACCGCGCCCCGGTGCCGTTCCATCTGCTGCCGCAGGTCGTCCGCGAGGTCGGCGACGACGTCGAGGTCTGGGTCGACACGGGTGTGATGTCGGGGGCGGACATCGTCGCGGCCGTCGCACTCGGGGCGCGCAACGTGCTGGTCGGCCGCGCCTACGTCTACGGCCTGATGGCCGGCGGCCGGGCCGGCGTCGACCGCTCGCTCGAGCTGCTCTCGACGCAGATGCGGCGCACCATGCGCCTGCTCGGCGCGGCGAGCCTCGACGACCTCGGCCCGCACCACGTCCGTCAGCTGCGCCGGCTCGTCCCGATCGAGTGAGCGGTCAGCCGTGACGGGCGCCGGGATCGCTCGCGACGAGCGTGCGGAGCGTGCGGACCGTCGTCGAGGTGCACAGGAAGAGCGTGCGCCAGTCGTCGCCGCCCCAGGTGAGGTTCGCGCACACCTCCGGCGTGCGGATGATGCCGAGCAGCTCGCCCGCCGGGTCGAACACCCACACGCCGTCGCGCGCCGTCACCCACACGTTGCCGCGCTCGTCGCAGCGCATGCCGTCGGGGCTGCCCGTGTCGGAGCCCGCGTTCCCCATGCCGCTGCGGATCACGCGCGCCGGGCCGAGGGCGCCGTCCGCGCGCACGTCGAACGCCTTCAGATCGTCGACGTCGTCGACGTAGAGCACGGACTCGTCGGGGGAGAAGCACAGTCCGTTCGGCTGCTCGAACTCGTCGCGGGGCGCCATGAGCTGCGCCTCGCCCCCGCCGGACGGCACGCGGTACAGGCCCTGGAAGCCGAGCTCGAACGGGCGCTCGACGCCCACGACGTGCCGCCAGCGGCCGTAGTTCGAGTCGGTGAACCACACGCTGCCGTCGGACCGCACGACGACGTCGTTCGGGCTGTTCAGGTAGGCGCCCTGGTAGTGGAAGGCGACGATCTCGCGCGCGCCGTCCGCACGGACCCGGACGACCGAGCTGGAGACGTGCTCGCACAGCAGGACGGAGCCGTCGAGGTCGACGGTCGCGCCGTTGACCTTGAACGCGGGATGCGCCTCGAGCACGGCGCCGCGGCCGGCCTGCCAGCTCCAGCGCGCGTCGCCGCGGAGGTCGCTGAAGCCGAGGGTGCGGATCGCCGGCTGCCAGGCGGGGCCTTCGGTGAACGCGAAGCCGCTCGCGATCTCGACGAAGTCCTGGGCGGGGTCGACGAGCTCGGTCAGACGGGGGGTCGCGTTCAGCAGCTCGAGCACGGCGGTGCCTCCATCGTTCGCACGCTGCGGTCTTCTTCCATGAAAAGCCGCGAATACGCTGTTTTTTCGAAACTTGTTGACGATTCGAATAATTGTCAGTATCGTCGACAACACTTCAATCTACCTCGCAGGAAGCAACGATGCGCCTAGCCAATCTCGCCGGTCGACTCGTCATCGTCGACGGCGACTCCGCCATCGACGTCGAGCGCGCGAGCGTCGGAGTCTTCTCCGCCGACCCGCAGCTCGTGTACGAGCGATGGGACGAATTCCTCGACTGGGCGCGCCGCACGCGGCTCCCGGCGGGCGAGTCCTACGACCCCGCCCGGCTCGGATCCCCGGCTCCGAGCCCCCGGCAGATCTTCGCCGTGGGGCTCAACTACCGGGACCACGTCGACGAGGTCGGGCTCGCGCACGACGTCCCGGTGGTCTTCACCAAGTACGTGTCCTCGATCGCGGGCCCCTACGAGGACATCCCGCACCCCGGCGGCGAGGTGGACTGGGAGGTCGAGCTCGTCGTCGTGCTCGGTCGCGGCGGTCGCCGCATCCCCGCCGAAGAGGGCTGGACGCATGTCGCCGGCGTCACCATCGGCCAGGACATCAGCGAGCGCGTCACGCAGCACGCCGGCGCGACGCCGCAGTTCAGCCTCGGCAAGTCGTTCCCCAAGTTCGCGCCCATGGGTCCCGTCCTCGTGACGCCGGACGAGCTCGCCGACCCCGACGACCTCGCGCTCGAGACCGTCGTCAACGGTGAGACGATGCAGCGCTCCAGGACCTCCTCGATGATCGCCGCCGTCGGACCCCTCATCGCCCAGCTCTCCAGCGTCACCACGCTGCTGCCCGGCGACGCGATCTTCACGGGAACGCCCTCCGGCGTCGGCCTCGGGATGGTGCCGCCGCGGTTCCTCGGCGTGGGCGACGAGATCGTCACCCGCATCGAGGGCATCGGCGAGCTGCGGAACCGCGTCGTCGCGGGAGACGTGATCGGCGCATGACGCGTCGCCTCACCCTCACGTTCGACAACGGGCCCATGCCCGGCGTCACGGAGACGGTGCTCGACGTGCTCGCGGAGCGCGGCATCGCGACGACGTTCTTCGTCGTCGGCACGGATCTCCGGCTGCCTGGCCGGCGCGGGCTCCTCGAGCGCGCGAAGGCCGAAGGGCACCGGATCGGCAACCACACGATGACCCACTCCGTGCTGCTCGGCGCGACCGACGATCCCGAGGCGCCGGAGCACGAGATCGAGCAGCAGCAGCTGCAGCTCGGCGAGCTCGCCTCCGAGGAGCGCTTCTTCCGCCCGTGGGGCAACGGCGGGCTGCTCGGCCCCCACCTGCTGAGCCCGGCCGCGGTCGACCACCTGGAGCGCGGCGGCTACACGCTCGTGCTGTGGAACAGCATCCCCAGGGACTGGGAGGACGCGACCGGCTGGCCGGCCCGAGCCCGGGCCGACATCGAGCGCCAGGACTGGACGGTCGTCGTGCTGCACGACAACTCGCCGGCCGTCCAGCAGCTCGCCCCCTTCCTCGACGCCGTCCTCGCCGACGGCGTCGAGCTGCGCGCGGACTTCCCCGACGAGTGCGTCCCGATCCGTCGCGGCGTCCGCGTCGGATCGCTCGACGGCCTCGTCGCGGCCTGACGGAATCATCACGAGAGGAGACACTGTGACGGAAGCGGTCATCGCCGGAGTCGGCGAATCGAAGATCGGGAAGGTGCCGGAGCTGACGACGCTCGGCATCATCGTCGACGCGGCGCTCAAGGCGATCGCGGACGCGGGCCTGAAGGTGCAGGACATCGACGGGATCATCCTGCACCCGGCGTTCCACATGTCCCCGAGGTACCACATCATCGTCGCGGAGACTCTCGGCATCTACGTCAAGACGCTCGCCGACACCGAGATGGCCGGCGGCGCCTCGTACGGCCTGGCCCTCGAGCGGGCGAAGCAGGCGGTCGAGTCCGGGCTCTGCAAGAACGTGCTCCTGGTCGGCGGCGAGAAGCTCGCGACCGGACACCTCTCCGGCTCGGCCATGATGGCGTCGGTCGGCGCGCACAACCTCGACTGGGAGTACCCCTACGGCGCGACCATCCCCTCGTACTATGCGCTGCTCGCGCAGCGGTACTTCCACGAGACCGGCGCGACCGAGGCCGACCTCGCCGAGATCGCGGTCATGACCCGCCGGCACGCCGGCCGCAATCCGCGGGCGACGTACCGCGACCCCATCACCGTCGAGGACGTGCTCGCGTCGCCGATCATCTCCTCGCCGCTGCACCGGCTCGACTGCTCCCTCGTCTCCGACGGAGCCGCGGCGTACGTCGTCTCGGCGAAGGGCGCCAGCGGGGATCCGAATCGGGAGGTCGAGTTCCTCGGCATCGGCCAGGCCCAGTCGTACTACCACATGGGCCAGCTCGCCGAAGGGGCCGGAGACGGCAGGCACGACCTCGTGCACACCGTCGTCGACGTCGCGGGCGACCGCGCCTTCGCGCAGTCCGGCCTGTCGCGCGACGACATCGACGTCGCGATGATCTACGACTCCTTCACCGTGACCGTCGCGGTCCAGCTCGAGGACCTCGGCTTCGCCGAGCGCGGCGGGGCCGGCGCGTTCATGCGCGACCACGGCGACCTCGGCGGGAAGCTGCCGATCAACACCCACGGCGGCCTGCTGAGCTTCGCCCACCCCGGCGCCTGCGGCGGCATGATGAGCTTCGTCGAGGCGGTGCACCAAGTGCGCGGCGAGGCGGAGGACCGTCAGGTCGCCGGCGCGGAGGTCGCGCTGGTGACCTCCGCGAGCGCGGTCGCGTCCAACTTCACGGTCAGCATCCTCGGCGCCTCGCGCGCCTGAGCCCAGGAGGAGAAGCATCATGGGAACGATCCACCGCCCGCTGCCGACCATCACGCCCGACCACGTCCGGTTCTGGGAGGCGGCGCGTGCCGGCCGGATGGAGCTGCAGCGCTGCAACGACTGCGGCCGCTTCTGGTATTACCCCGGCCCCGTCTGCCATTACTGCTCGTCGAGGGACTTCACCTGGACCCCGGTGAGCGGCAAGGGCACCATCTACAGTCACACCGTGCTCGAGCGCGCGAAGGGCAACCCCTTCGAGGACGACGTCCCGATCACCATCGTCCTGGTCCGCCTCGAGGAGGGCCCGGTCATGATGTCGAACCTCATCGACTACGAGCCGGGCGAGCTGCGGATCGATGCGCCGGTCGTCGTGGACTACGAGCGCGTCGACGACGAGGTGACGCTGCCGGTCTTCCGGCCTGCGGCATGAGCGGGCTGCCGCGTCTGGGCTGGATCGGCCTGGGCGCGATGGGCGGCCCCATGGCCAGGGTGGCGCTCGAGCGCGGACACGCGGTCGACGGCTACGATGTCGCCGAACCCGCTCGGGCGGCCCTGGCGGCGGCGGGCGGCGGCGTGGTGGCGTCGCCCGCCGCGGCCGGCGCGGCAGCGGATGTGCTCGTGCTCATGGTCGCCACCCCGTCCCAGGCGGAGTCGGCGCTCTTCGGCGAGCACGGCGCCGCCGCGGCGCTCCGGTCCGGCTCCGTCGTGCTGCTCATGGGCACCCTCGGGGACGAGGCGGTGCGCGACTGGGCGGAGCGGCTCGCCGGATCCGGCGTCCGCATCGTGGACGCCCCGGTGTCCGGAGGCGTCGCGCGCGCGGCCGCGGGCGAGCTGCTCGTCATGGCCTCGGGCACGGCCGCCGACCTCGACCTGGTCGCACCGCTCCTCGACGCGCTCGCCTCGACGGTCGCCATCGTCGGCGAGCAGCCCGGCGACGGGCAGCGGATGAAGCTCGTCAACCAGTTGCTCTGCGGCGTCCACATCGTCGCCGCCGCGGAGGCCCTCTCGTTCGCCGAGTCGCTCGGGCTCGACGCCCGGGCCGCCTGGGAGGTCGTCCGTCACGGCGCGGCCGGCTCGTTCATGCTCGACGACCGGGGCGCCAGGATGTTCGAGGAGGACCCTCCCGTGCGCAGCGCGGTCGACATCTTCGTCAAGGACATGGGCCTCGTCGTCGCCGCCGCGGAGGCGGCCGGACACGATCCGCTGCTGGCTCGGGCCGCCGAGGACGTGTACCGCCGCGCCAGCGCCGCGGGCCTCGGCCGTGCCGATGACTCACAGGTGCTGCGTCTCTATCGCGGCCGGAACTCTTGAAGTGCGCCCCCCCGGACTCGAACCGGGAACCCAGTGATTAAGAGTCACTTGCTCTGCCATTGAGCTAGAGGCGCCTGGCCCGGAGCGCGCCGGACCGAGGAACAACTCTAGCACGTCGCGACGTGCCGGGCCGCGCTCCGCGGCCCGGCACGAGCCGGGGCCGTCCCGCCCGCTCACCGGATCCGGGAGCGGATGCGCGCGGCGGCGAGCGCGGCGAAGACCACGGCGATGAGGCCGAGCAGCCCCGCGGCGAACCACGCGGGCACGCTCCAGTCGCCGACCGACAGCGTGATGCCGTAGAAGGCGTCGAGCCCCTCGATCGCCTGGGCGTTCCCGCCGACGAGCGCGGACAGCGGCTCCGCCGTGAACTCCTGGCGCAGCAGCATCGCCGACTGGGCGAAGGGCAGCGCGCTCACCGCGTTCCGCACGGTCTCGGGGAAGAGGCCGACGGCGATGTAGGCGCCCGCGACGAAGCCCGCGACGGTGCCCACGATCGTCGAGACGGCGGCGAAGGCGCCGGTCGTCCGCAGGAACGAGACGAGGAACGCCCAGAGCGCCGCGAAGCCCGCCGTCGACAGCCCGATCCAGCCGATCGCGGCGAGGACGTGCCCCGGCGCGAGGACGACGCCGCTGACGAGCCGCAGGTAGAGCAGCGCGACGGCGAGCACGATGAGCGTCATGACGACGCCGATGGCGAACGCCGACAGCAGGTAGCCGAGCACGAGCTGGCCGTGCCGGATCGGCGCGACGAGGAAGTCGCGGAACCGGCCGCTCGCGGCGTCGTCGACGAAGACGGAGAGCGCGCCGAGCGGCGTCGACATGGTGGAGAGCGCGACGATGCCGCCGAACATCCACGCGTCGACGAAGCCGCCCGCCTTCGCCGGATCGGCGCCCGGGGCGCTGTCCGCGATCGAGGCGACCTGGATGTTCCCGAGGAAGAGCGCGTAGAGGAGGAACACGATGAGTGCGCCGAGCAGCGAGAAGAACACGTTGAGCGGGTCGCGGAAGTAGAGCCGGAGGTTCCGGCCCGTGATCGCGAGCACGACGCTCACGCCTCCTCCGTCCCGCTGCGCCCGGTCAGGGCGAGGAAGACATCGTCCATCCGCCCGTGGCGGAACTCGAAGTCGAGGACGGCGTCGCCCAGCTCCGCGAGGGTCCGCCGCGCCTCGGCCGCGTCGGCGACCGCCCGCTCCTCGACGCCGGCGGCGGTCGTCAGGGTCAGCACGCTCGAGCTGTGCCGCGCCCGAAGCTCCGCGGGCGTGCCGTCCGCGACGATGCGCCCGTGGTCGATGATGCACACGCGGTCCGCCTCCTCCGTCTCCTCCATGTAGTGCGTCGTGAGGAAGACGGTCAGGCCCGTGCGCGCCCGCAGCTCGTGGATCGTGCGCCAGACGACGGCGCGGCTCGCCGGGTCGAGGCCGGTCGTCGGCTCGTCGAGGAACAGGATCGCCGGGTCGGGCAGCAGCGCGCGGGCGATGTCGACCCGGCGTCGCTGCCCGCCCGAGAGCCGCCCGTAGCGGCGGTCGAGGAACTCGTCGAGCTCGACGAGCGCGGCGAGCGATCCGATCCGGGCCCGGATCGCCGAGCCGTCGCGGAAGTAGGGGCGGGCGCGGGTGGCGAGGTTCTCCCGCACCGTCAGCGCGGCGTCCAGGATCGAGTCCTGGAACACGACGCCGATCGCGCGGCGGACGGCATCCCCGTCCCGGAGCACGTCGTGGCCCGCGACGGCGAGCTCCCCCGCGTCGTACGGCGCGACCGTCGTGAGGCAGGAGATCGTGGTCGACTTGCCGGCGCCGTTCGTCCCGAGGAATGCGAAGACGCTGCCGGACGGCACCTCGAAGGACACGTGGTCGACGGCGACCGTCTCGCGGTAGCGCTTCGTGAGCCCCCGCACCCGCACGCTGCTGTCGGT
>JAGIAU010000229.1 GCA_017744755.1 Microbacteriaceae bacterium | reverse complement strand
GCACTGAGCCGCCCGCATGAGCGACGGCCGCCTGTCGATCCGGACGGGGACTGGATTACCATTCCCAGCATGGACGACAGGCGGTCTCGCGCAATGCCGCGCGTGGCGATCGCCGCTACGGCGGCGCTGCTCCTCGGCCTCGGACAGCCCCTTGCCGGCGCCGCGGCCGACGATGTGCCACCCCCTCCCGCCGAGAGCGGCGAGGCGACCCTGACCGCCGAGGGCGTCGTCGTCGTCGTGGCCGACGCGCCGGATGCCTCGCCGGACGCGTTCGTCTCGACCGAGGCCGGCGTCATCGCCCTCCCCGACGAGTTCGCCGAGAGCCTGGACCCCGGCGCCGTCGTCGCGCTCGAGGCGACCGTCCCGGCCGACGTCGTGGACGCGGCCGGGGTCGAGCCGGGGTCCGTCGTCGACACGGGCACCGTGGAAGGCGCCGAGGCGGGCGCGGCGGTCGTCGACGCGACCGGCGGCGAGCTCCAGATCGTCGAGGTGGCGCAGACCGGCCCGGCGCCGACCGGGGAGGCCGCGTCGCCCATGGCGCACAGCCTCGACGTCGTGCTGCTGAGCTACCCCGGCCTGCCGGTCGCCTCGAGCGCGACGAACGCGCAGGCCTGGGCGTCGTACGCCGCCGACTACTGGGGCGCCGAGACGAAGGGCGTCGTCGCGTCGGTGACCGTGACCGTCACGTCCGCCGCAGGGACGGGCAGCTGCGCGAACGACGGCTCGGCCCGGCAGTGGGACATCTGGGCCCAGGCGGCGGCCGCCGCGCGTCAGGTGCCGCCGAGCGAAGGCGTCGCGGCGCGCGACTGGTACCTCGCGTCCGGCTCCGGCAGGCACCTCGTCGCCGTCATCCCGTCGGGCTGCAGCTGGGGCGGGACGCTCGGCGTCGGCACGATCGGCCGCATCCCCGTGTCCGACGGCGGCCTCGTCATCGTCCGGGACGCCACGGGACAGCAGTCGACGCTCGTCCACGAGCTGGGCCACAACCTCGGCCTCGGGCACGCGAACGGCGCCAAGTGCGATGCGAGCACGCTGTCGTGGGAGGCCGCGGACCTCGGGGCGGCCGGCTGCACGATCGACCCCTACTACGACATCTACAGCGCCATGGGCTTCGGGACCGGGAACGATCTCACGCCCGTGCTCACGCCGCCCCACCGCGAGTTCCTCGGCGGCTACGCCCCCGGCGAGCTCGTGACCGTGACGGGGAACACGGCGCAGACGATCACGCTGGCCGCCGCCGACGGCGCCTCCGGCGTGCGCGCGATCAAGGCGATCGACCCCGTGTCCGGTGCGGCGTACTACCTCGAGCTGCGCCGCGGGGCGGGGCGCGACGCCAACACCTACTACGCGACCGGCACGAGCTGCTTCGCGGGCTACACGATGTACTGCCGCGGCGACTTCGGCGTGCGGGTCGTCCGGGCGCAGTCCACCGCGCCGGGGCTCGACTCCATCACCCTCGCGGGGCCGTACAACACGACGCGCAAGGACTTCGCCATGCAGGCCGGCGAGCGGTTCGCGAACTACGACTGCGGCATCTCCGTGCGGGTGAACTCGTTCGCGCTCACGGGCGGGCGGCCCGCGACCGCGAACGTCACCGTCACCACGGGAACGCAGGCCGCGCTCTGCAAGCCCAACGACCTCTTCATCAGGCAGGCGATCCGCGACTTCCTCGGGCGCGAGGCAACGACGGCCGAGACGAACTACTGGTCGGGGTGGATCGCCACGAACCCGCGCGCCGGCTTCATCGAACGCCTCGCCACCTCGGACGAGTGGGTGCAGTCGATCGTGAACCGCTTCTACCAGGACACCCTCGGCCGCCCCGGCGATGCGAACGGCGTCGCCTTCTGGTCGAACCAGATCAAGACGGGGCAGATGAGCGTCGCGACCGTCGCCGCCCAGTTCTACTCCTCGAACGAGTACTTCGTGAACATCGGCGGCAACACGAACGCCACCTGGGTGACCGACCTGTACCAGAAGCTCCTGGGTCGCACGCCGTCCACCTCGGAACGGAACTACTGGGTCGGGCAGATCACCGGCGGGGCGATGAACCGGCTGCAGGTCGCGTCCTACTTCTACGACTCCGTCGAGAAGCGCCGCCTCCGGGTGAACGCCCTCTACGAGCGGCTCCTCGGTCGCACCCTGGCGTCCACGGACTCCGGATACGCCTACTGGGCCGACTGGCTGCTCACGCACGACGACATCGAGCTTGCCGTCGTCCTCGCGACGACGGGGGACGAGTACTACATCAGGGCGCAGACCCCGCACTGATCTGGGAGCGCTGCGAGCCGCCCGCGCTAGCATCCACCCGGTGCGAGCCTTGCGGACGCGAACCCGGACGCTGCTCGCGGCGCTGCTCGCCGCGGGCGCGTTCCTCGCGTCGGCCGTGAGCGCGCTGCCGACGGCCCCGGCCGCCGCGGCGACGGACGCTCCGCGGCCCTACGTCGACGGCAACCGCATCCGCGACGCGCGCACGGGCGAGGTCTGGGTGCCGCACGGCGCGAACAAGCCGGCCCTCGAGTACGCCTGCGTGCAGAACTGGGTTCCCGCCTTCACGCCGGACGAGGCCGCCGCGATGGCGTCGTGGGGGATGGACGTCGTCCGCATCCCGCTGAACC
>JAGIAU010000228.1 GCA_017744755.1 Microbacteriaceae bacterium | reverse complement strand
CGCGAGTACCTCGCCGCGCTGGCCGGCGAGCCGGTCGGCGGCGAGCGCGGCGAGCTCCCGTCCGGCGGCGCGACGGTGCTCGCCGTCCGCGCCGTCCGCGAGGCGCTCGCGGGGCGCGTGCATCGCGCCTCGGAGCTGCTCGCCCGTGCCGACCTCGCCAGCTCGACGGTCGCGAGCGACCTCGCCGTCGCCGTCGCCGGCGTCGTCGTCACGCGCCGCTCGGAGGATGCGCCCGCCTCGATCCGTCCGTTCGTCGCCCGGATCGGCGCGCTCGTCGCCGCGAACGGCATCACGAGCCCGCTCGCACTGCTCCCGGACGAGGACCGGGAGGCCGTCCTCGCCGAGGCCGAGCGGCCGGACCAGGCGGAGGCGCTGCGCGCCGTGTTCGCGCGCTACGCGGCGCACGCCATAGGCCCCGGCGTGACCGTCGAGCTGACGGGACGGGAGCGCGCCGTGCTCGAGCAGCTCGCGCGCACGCCGTCGCGCACGGAGCTCGCCGAGCGCCTGCATGTCTCGGTGAACACGATCAAGACGCAGCTGCGGACCATGTACCGGAAGCTCGGCGTCGGCGACCGCGATGCCGCCCTGCTGCGCGCCGTCGAGCTCGGACTGCTCGAGCTCGGGTCGGACGGTCCCGCGGCCGCCCGAGCGGGTGAAACCGCGGGTGAAGTCCGTGCCGGATCGGGGGCGACCGGTGGAGCCGATCGCTAACGTCGGCGGAGCGGTTGCGGCCTCGCTCACCTCCAACCCCGGGCGGGCCGCAACCGCGACCCTCCGCCTCGGCGTGCCGCGCGTGCCGGGAGGTCTCGTCCCGCGTCCCGAGCCGAGCTCGAGGATCGGGACGTCGACGCTGACGGTGATCCGGGGACCCGCCGGCTCGGGCAAGTCGATGCTCGTCGCGCAGTGGCTCGCCGAGGCCGGCGTCGGCGATGTGCTCTGGGTGTCGCGCACCGCGGACATCGACTCCAGGCTCGCGTTCTGGCAGGCCGTGCTCGTCGATCTGGCGCGGTTCGGCGCGGGGCCGAGAGCGGCGGCGGAACTGCTGCACGAGGACGGCGTGCTCCCCGCGCTCCGCGCCGCGCGCGCCGCGCTCGACCGTCCGCTCGTCCTCGTCCTCGACAACTTCGGGCCCCCCGGCGACGACTGGGAGCGCGTCGCCGCGGACGTCGTCGCCGCCTTCGACGGCGCCCCGGGCCTGCGGGTCGTGGTCGCCGGCCGCGAGGCGACGGGCCTCGAGGCGGTCCCCGGGGTCGTCGCCGTGACGGGCGGCGAGCTGCGCGTCACCGCGGAGGATGCGCGGCGCCTCGCCGACGCGCAGGGCCTCGCCCACCTCGGCGACGCCGACGTGGCGCGGATCTGCGACGCCGTCCACGGCCTCGTCTTCCCGCTGCGCTACGCCTTCGAGGCGATGTCTCGCGCGCGCCGCGAGGCGCGGCCAGACGACGGCTGGGCGGACCAGCTCGCGAACGACATGCTCGCCCGCATCCAGGATCCCGAGTTCGCGGAGCACGCCGGGGCGATCGCCCAGGCCCCCTACGCGACAGCCGGCCTCGTCGCCGAGCTCCTCGGCATGCGCCTCCCGCAGGCGGAGGACGTGCTGCGCCGCATGACGCGGCCCGGGATCGGGCATCGCGACGCCGAGGGGGTGTTCCGGTTCAGCGAACGCGCCAGGACGATCCTCGGCGCCCGCTACCAGGCGACGCATCCGGCGGAGGCGGCGGCGGGCGCCGTCGTCGTCGCGCAGTGGCTGCGCGAGCGCGACCGCGCCGGCGAGGCGGTCGGCTACGCGCTGCGCGGCGGCGACCTCGACCTCGCGACCGACCTCATCGTGGAGAGCCTGCTCGACCTCGTGCCGCAGGACCTGGAGACGATCCTCGGGCTCGCCGACCGCATCGAGCCGGAGCGGCTCGGCGCGCATCCCGCGCTCGCGACGGCTCTCGGGACGATCGGGATGGCCCGGCTGCGGCAGCGGTCAGCGCGCGCGGAGGCGTTCGCCCAGCTCGTCCGCACGAGCCGCGAGGCGCTCGAGCAGGAGCGCGGGATGCGGCGGCGGTTCATGGTGCAGACCTCGCTCGCGATCGCGCTGTGGGGGCTCGGAAGGCAGGCTGACTCGCTGGAGGCGGTCCGCGCCGCGCTCGCCGCCGCCGAGGGGCTCACGGGCGTCGAACGCACCGGGCTCGGGAAGACGTATCCGCTGCTGCTCGGACAGCTCGGCCGGGCCGCGTTCGACGCCGGGGCCGGCGACCTCGCGGCGGCGACCTTCCGCGCGGAGCTGGAGGCGAGCCCGCGGGCGCTCATGCCGCGCCGCCACAACGTCGCGCTCGGCGATGTCGCCATGCTGCTCACCTACGCGGGGCGCATGCGGGAGGCGGAGGCGCTGCTCGCCGCCGTCGACCCGGACGCCTGGGGCGTCGAGCCGAGGGATGTCGCGCCGACGACGAGCTGGCGGCTCGCCACCGCCTACGTCGCGCTCAACCGCGGCGACTTCGACGGCGCCGTCGCCGTGCTCGAGGAGTACGAGGAGCCGCGCGGGGCCGCCGTCGACAACTGGGCGCTCGTCGCCGTCGCGCGGGCCGTCGCGCTCTCCCTCGGCGGCGCGGCGCGCGCGGCGGAGCTCGCC
>JAGIAU010000227.1 GCA_017744755.1 Microbacteriaceae bacterium | reverse complement strand
GGCGCATTCGCCCTCGCCGCGGCCCTCGTCGCCGCACCGGGCGTCGCCCAGGCCGACGACGACGCGCTCCTCGGAAGCTACGCGGAGGCGCAGTTCCTCTCCGGGACGATCCTCGACGCCGACCTCGACGCGGTCCTCGCCCTCGACCCGGCGACCGCGTTCAACGACGGCAGCACCGCGATCGAGGAGGAGCGCAACCCGCTCGCCGCCGACGTCGCCGGCAGCGTCCCCGTCGCGCCCGGCGCGGTGGTCCTGAGCGACCCGGACGGCGTCGACGCCGGCGCGGTCGAGCAGGTCGCGATCGCGCGCGACGACGGAACGTCCTACGCGGCGGCCGGGCTGGTCGGCTCCGACGGCGCCGTCGGCATCAGCCCCGCCGAGGGTTCGAACGCCTCGATCGACCTCGCCGAGCTGCTCGGCGACAGCCTGCCCGACGCGCTCGGGGGCCTGCGTCTCGAAGCGGTCGGCATCGCCTCGGAGGCGCAGGCGACGCTCGACGACGTGTCCGGGGACTCCGTCGTCGGCGACGTCGACCTCGTGCTCCAGTCGCCGGCGATCGCCGAGAGCGACGACCGCGCCGCCGCCGCGGTGACGCCGCTCGAGGGCGCCATCGCCGGGCTCGAGTCGCCGGTCGGCCCGCTCGCCGAGTCGCTCGAGCGACTGCTCGGCGGCGCCGGCATCCCCGGACTCGCCGGCAGCGGCCTGCTCGACGTGTCGATCGATGTCGACGCCGACATCCAGGGCCTGCTCGACTCGATCTCCGGGACCGTGCTCAGCGAGCCCGGCCTGACGATCGACCTGGGCTCCGGCCTCGTGACCGTCGACCTCGGCTCCTTCTCGGGCGGCTCGAACCTGAGCGATCCGGCGACCGGGGCCGAGCTGCTCACCCCCGCCGTCATCGACGAGGTCTCCGACGGGATCGAAGGGCTCCTCGGCGACTTCTTCGACGGCCTCGTCGACCGGCTCGTCGCCCTGCTGGACGACACGCAGGTCCGCGTCGAGGCGCACGTCAGCCTCCTCGACGACATCCAGACGGGCGAGCAGCTCAACGAGGTCGCCACGCCGGTCACCCAGGTGATCGATGCCACGACGGGCCGGCTGCTCGGCGTCCTCGACCCCGCGACCGGGCAGGTGGACAGCCTCGTCCCCGAGCTCTCGGGCGACGCGCTCGCGGCGCTCGTCGCGGGGGCGGACCTGGACCTCGGCGCGCTGGGCGACCTCGGCGGCCTGCTCGGCGGCGGCACCACGCTCCCGACGGTCGCCACGCGCGTCGTGGCCGATGTCTCGACCGTCGTGGAGCCGCTCTTCACGACGGTCGAGACGGGTGCCGACGTCGTCGTCACCGCGACGATCGAGGAGCTGCTGAACGACACCGCGGCCGTGGCGGACGTGAACGCCCGCGTCCTCGGCGCGCAGGTCCCGGTCGACGCAGCCGTCCTCATCGCCGGCCTCGGCGACGTGCTGGACGCCTCGCTCGTCGACGGCGTCCTGCCGGGCGTCGGTGACGGCCTCGGCACCGGCGTCCTCGACGGCATCCTCGACGACCTGCTCGGGACGGGCGGGGGCCCCGGCTCCGACGGCGGCAGCGGCTCGGGCGACGGCGCCGGGGACGGCTCGGGCGCATCCGGCGGCCTGGCGGCGCTCGCCGGCCTCGTCTCGGTCCGGACGGCCGTCCAGGGGACCGACCCCACCGGCGCGTTCACCCAGACCGCGCTCAGCGTGGACGTGCTCGGCGGCGACGTCGCCCGCATCGACCTCGCGAACGCGACTGTGGGACCGAACGCCCTCCCCGGCGGCCCCGGCGACCCGGGCGGCTCCGGCGATGGCGGCGATCCCGTCTTCGCCGCCGACGGCCCGCTCGCCTACACCGGCATCGCCCTCGGGCTGATCGTGCTGATCGGCGCGGTGTTCGCCGGCCTCGGCGCCGTCGCCATGTGGCGGAGCCGCGCGCTGGCGCTCGCCGCCGACGCGCCCGAGGACCTGCCGGTCTGACCGGCGGCGATCCTCGGCCCCATGCTGCCGTCGGGCGCACCGCCCCACCCCCTCACGGTGCGCCCGACGGCATGCTCCTGCTATCCTGGACTGTCGCATCCGCGGCGCTTATTCGCCTGCCCGGGCGGCATTCTTCAGGCTCCATCGCCTCTCGGGCCCGATTCTGTTCCCTGAAAGCACACGACTTCATGACCATCATCACTCCTGCGGCTCCCAAGCAGATCGCCATCAACGACATCGGCTCTGCTGAAGACTTCCTCGCCGCAGTCGAGCTCACTCTCAAGAACTTCAACGACGGCGACCTCATCGAGGGCACCGTCGTCAAGATCGACCGCGACGAGGTGCTCCTCGACGTCGGCTACAAGACCGAGGGCGTCATCCCCTCCCGCGAGCTGTCGATCAAGCACGACGTCGACCCGTCCGAGGTCGTCAAGATCGGCGACGCCATCGAGGCGCTCGTCCTCCAGAAGGAGGACAAGGAGGGTCGTCTGATCCTCTCCAAGAAGCGCGCCCAGTACGAGCGCGCATGGGGCGACGTCGAGAAGATCAAGGAAGCCGATGGCGTCGTCACCGGCAAGGTCATCGAGGTCGTCAAGGGCGGCCTCATCGTCGACATCGGCCTCCGCGGCTTCCTCC
>JAGIAU010000226.1 GCA_017744755.1 Microbacteriaceae bacterium | reverse complement strand
GCCGGGGACGGGGCCGGCGAGGCGACGACCGCCGGCATCCCGGGGAAGACCGGGGAGGCCGGGGCGCATGCGGCGAGCCCGAGGAGGGAGGCCGCGGCGAGGATCGCCGCGAGCCCCGTCCGCAGGCCCGCCCGCACGGCTACGCGGTGGGCGTCGGGGTCGGCGTGGGGGTCGCCGCGTTGTCCTCGACGAACTGCGCGCCCTGGGCCGAGGCGACGAACTGGCGGAACGTCGCCGCGTCGCTCACCGAGCCCTCGTACTGCTGGCCGTTGACAAACACCGTCGGGGTGCCCGTGATGCCGGAGCCCGTCGACCGGTCGGTCGACTGCTCGACCCAGTCGCCGAAGGCGAGGTCGCGGATGCAGGACTCGACGGTCGCCGACTTCGCGCCGGCCTGGCGGGCGAACTCGACGAGCTCGTCGTCGGAGAGGCCGACGGTCTGCTCCGCCGGCTGGTTCTGGAAGAGCAGGTCGTGGAACGCCCAGGCCGCGGAGGGCTGCCCGTCCGCCACGCAGGCGAAGGCGTTCATCGCCCGCGTGGCGTACTTGGTGCCGAGCGAGACGCGGTCCAGGAAGGAGACCGGGATGATCTCGAGCGAGGCCGCGCCGGACTCGACGAGCTGGCGGATGTACGCCGCGTTCGTCGCCTCGAAGGCGCCGCAGATCGGGCAGAAGAAGTCGACGTAGGTCTGGATCCGCAGGACCTCGCCGTCGTCGGCGGTGGGTGCCGGGGTCGGCGTCGCGCCCGCCGCGAGGCCGGGCGTCTGCAGGACCTCGCCGCCGGCCTGGATGAGCAGGCCGTCGCTCGCCATGTTCCGAGGACCCGGCACTGGGGGCCTGATCGAGGTCACGATGACGAGCGCGATGACGGCGACGACGGCGAGGACGCCGACGATGATGCCGCCCTGGAGGAGGATGCGGTTCCGCTTCTCCTTCTTGCGCGCCTGCTCCCGGAGCACGCGCGCCTGCTCGCGCGCGAGCTCGCGCTTCTCGTTCTTCGTCAGGCGTCCGCCCGGGGTGTTGCTCACTGTCAAGCCTCTCGAGTCGTTTCCGACAACCTCGCGAGTCTAGCCGGGCGTCGCTATGAACTACCTGCGACGGAACCGGGACCAGGCGTCGAAGCCGACCGCGATGAGGATGAGCACGCCGAGCGCGATGCCCTGGAAGAGCGGGTCGACCTTCAGCAGGGTGAAGCCGTTGTAGAGCATCGCGATGAAGAGGACGCCGAGCACGGTGCGCCAGACGGCGCCCTCGCCGCCGAGGATCGACGTGCCGCCGACGACGATGCCGGCGAGCACCGTGAAGGTGAGCGTCGTCGCGATCGAGTCGTTCTCCGGCACCGACGGGGTGCGGGCGAGGTCGATGACCCCGGCGAGACCGGCCGCCGTGCCCGCGATCGCGAAGGTCGCGATGCGGACGAGGTTCACCCGGATGCCGGCGAGGCGTGCGGCCTCCGCGTTGCCGCCGACGGCGTAGATGTAGCGGCCGAAGCTCGTGCGCCAGAGCAGGATCCCGAGCACGACGAGCACGACGAAGGCGATCCAGATCGGCAGCGAGATGCCGAGCGGCTTCGTCGTCGCGAGCCAGCGGAACTCGTCGAAGTCGACGCGGATCTGCCCGATGCCCTCCTTGCCGAACTGGGAGACGAGCTTCGTCGCGCCGAGGATGATGAACGACATCGCGAGCGTCGCGATGAGCGGGTTGATCTTCAGGTACGTGCTGATGACGCCGTTCACGAGGCCGACGAGCAGGCCGACGAGGATGCCGACGACGATGCCGGTCGCCGCGCCCGCGACGCCGCCGATCTTCACGATGAGCGTGCCGCAGACGACGGCCGTGAACATGTAGGTCGCGCCGACGGAGAGGTCGAGGCCGCCCGCGATGAGCACGAGCGTCGACGCCGCGGCGACGACCAGGAGGCCCGACTGGCGGTCGAGGACGTTCGTGATGTTGAGCGGGGTGAGGAAGTTCGCCCCCGGGAACGCCGAGAGGAAGATGAAGACGACGAGGAACGGGACGACGATCGCGATCGAGCGCCACGGGACGCGCCGTGACCAGCCCGCCCGCGCGGGCGCCTCGTCGACCGACTTGATGGCTCGGGTGTCGTTGCTGCTCATACCGGTTTCTCACTCGTGACGGGATCGGCGAAGGCCGCCTTCAGGACGTTCTCCTCGGTCATCCCGCTCCCGGAGAGCTCCGCGGCGACGCGGCCGCCGCGGATGACGAGGACGCGGTGCGCGAGGCCGAGGACCTCCTCCACATCGGAGGAGATGACGAGGACGCCGATGCCGGCGGCGGCCTGCTCGGCGATGAGGTCGTAGATGGCGCGCCGGCTGCCGACGTCGACGCCGCGAGTGGGCTCGTCGGCGATGAGCAGCCGGCGCGGGCGCTGCAGCGCTCTGGCGAAGAGCACCTTCTGCTGGTTGCCGCCGGAGAGCGCGGAGACGGCGCGGCGGTCCTCGCCCGCGACGGTCACGCGGTCGAGCAGGCCGCGGGACTCGCGGCGCTCGGCGCCGGTGCGGACCCAGCCTGCCGTCGTGAGGGCGGCGAGGTTCGACAGCGTGACGTTCTCCCGGATCGGGCGGCCGAGGACGAGCCCCTGCTCCTTGCGCGACTCGGGGATGAGGAAGAGGCCGCGGCGCAGGGCGCCGGGG
>JAGIAU010000225.1 GCA_017744755.1 Microbacteriaceae bacterium | reverse complement strand
ATGCCCCACATCGCCGCGATGAGCAGGACCGCGACCGCGGTCAGGACGAGGCCGGACCACCGCCGACGCGGCTTCGCGGGGCGCGCACGGTGCGGCGCGGCGGGTTCCTCCGTCGTCACCGGCTCAGCCACCTCCGCAGCAGCCAGGACAGCGCGTCGATGGCGATGACGAGGACGAGGGTCGCGAGCACGATCATCGCGACGTTCTCGTAGTTGCCCTCCTTCGACTGGACGGCGAGCGCGGTGCCGACGCCGCCGGCGCCGACGTAGCCGAGGACGACGGAGGCGCGCACGGTGCTCTCGAAGTTGTACAGCGCGTAGGAGGCGAAGTTCGGCAGGATCGCGGGCACGACCGCGACGCGGGCCCGCTGGAACGCCGTGCCGCCCGCCGCGTCGACCGCCTCGAGCGGGCCGCGATCGACCGCGTCGATCGTCTCCGCGGTCAGCTTCACGACGATGCCGAAGCCGAAGAACGTCATCGCGAGCGTCCCCGCGAACGGCCCCGAGCCGACCATCGCGACGAACAGCATCGCCCACACCACGTCCGGCAGCGAGCGCCAGACCGCGAGGACGCCCTTCGTCAGCCGGTAGAACCAGGCGGCGCGCATCGTCACGCGGGATGCGAGCATCGCGACGATGATGGCGAAGAACGCGGTGAACGCGGCCGCGACGAGCGATATGGAGAACGTCACCCACAGCGGCTCGACGATGCGCGGGAAGTACGACCAGTTCGGCGTGATGAACGCGAGGATCGTCTTGAACCAGTAGTCGACGTTCCGGATGCTCGGCGCGAGCGTGAACTCGACCGCCCAGCCGGCGAGCGCCGTGAGCCCCGCGACGATCGCGACCCAGGTCCAGACCTTCCACGCGGTGCGGGGCCGGCGCGGGCGCGCCGACGTCCCCGCTCCCGGACCCGGTCCCGCGATGGCGGTCACGCGCCCGGCTCCCCCGCCGGCAGCACGTCCCCGGCCGTGAGCGAACGCCCGTAGATGCGCTCGAACACCTCGTCGGTCGCGTCCTCGGCGCCGCCGTCGAAGACGACCCGCCCGGCGCGCATGCCGATGATCCGATCGCCGTATGTCCGGGCGAGGTCGAGGAAGTGCAGGTTGACGATCGTCGTGATGCCGAGCTCGCGGTTGATGCGCTGCAGGTCGCGCATGACGAGGTTCGCCGTCGGCGGGTCGAGGCTCGCGACCGGCTCGTCCGCGAGCAGCACCGCCGGCTCCTGCGCGAGCACTCGCGCGATCGCGACCCGCTGCTGCTGTCCGCCGCTCAGCTGGGACGCCCGCGTGTAGGCCTTCTCCACGATGCCGACGCGCTCGAGCGCGCGGAACGCGCGCTCCGTGTCCTCCGGCTTGGGGATGCCGAACAGCGAGCGCCAGAACCCGGTGGCGTGCAGCCTGCCGATGAGCACGTTCTGCATGACCGTCGTGCGCGCGACCAGGTTGAACGACTGGAAGATCATCCCGACGCGGGCGCGCAGCGCGCGGAGCTCCCGGCGGCCGGCCCCGCGCAGCTCCGTCCCGTCGACGAGGAGCGAGCCGCCGCTCACCGGCACGAGCCCATTCACCGTCCGGATGAGCGTCGACTTCCCCGCACCGGAGAGGCCGACGACCACGACGAACTGGCCGTCGGGGATGTCGAGGGTGATGCCGTCGAGGCCCACCGTCCCATTCGGGTAGCGGACCTCGACGGCATCGAAGCGGATCACTCCTCGATTCTCGCGACTCTCGGCGGCTCAGTCGAAGTTCGCGCCGACCTGGCGCACGACGTCGAGCGCCTCGAGGTCGGCATCGGCGAAGCCGTCCACCTCGTAGGAGTCGAACAGCGCGGTCGCACCGGCCTCGGAGTCCGGGAGGGTGAGCAGCGCCGCCTTGATCTTCTCGACCCACTCCTCCGAGAGCAGGGTCGAGACGACGACCCCGTCGTTCGGGATCGGCGTGGACCAGGCGAAGACGACGACATCCTCCACCGCCGGCTCCTCCAGGACCGCCGTCGTGCGCGCGTCGTCGAAGCTCGTGCCGACCACGGCCTCGCCGCGGGCGACCGCGAGCACCGAGGCCGGGTGGCCTCCGGCGAACGTCGCCGCCGTCAGGTCCTCCGGGCTGTCGATGACACCGAGCAGCTGCAGCTGCGTGACCGGGAACTTGTAGCCGGAGGTGCTGCCGGCGTCCACGAAGGAGATCGGGTCGTCCGGCGACAGCAGCGACAGCGCGTCGAAGCCGACCTCGTCGCCGTACTCGGCGGTGTCGACGCCGTTGCAGAACTTGAAGTCGAAGGTGCCGGCCGAGGCCCCGTCCTTCGACACCTCGGTCGGGACGCTCACGACGTCGGTCTCGCAGAAGCGGTCGGGGTCGTTCGTCATCCACTGCGTCACATAGCTGCGGGAGCCGTCGCGCGTGACCTGGAGGATCGGCGTCGCGATGCCCTCGTCGAGCGTCTGGACGGTCAGCGCCGGCGCGGTGAACGCGATGTCGGCCTGCCCGGTGCCGAGCGCCGTGACGACCGCCGCGTAGTCGTCGGGGACCTGCACCTCGACGGGGATGCCGAGCTGCTCGGTCAGCAGCTCCGCGATGACCGCGCCCTGCTCCTCGAGCAGCGACTTCTCATCGGACGGCGTCATGAGCAGCACGAGCCGCTCCGGCGCCGCCGCAGGAGCGTCGCTCCCTCCGGTCGGGGCGGGAG
>JAGIAU010000224.1 GCA_017744755.1 Microbacteriaceae bacterium | reverse complement strand
GCGCAGGAACTCGTACTCGGGCATCGGCGCCGAGACGACGGCGGACGGACCGCCCCAGTCGGTGCCGTACGGGCCGGGCTCCACGAGCGTGACCCGGATGCCGAACGACGCCACCTCGGCGGCGAGGGCCTGCGAGAAGCCCTCGAGCGCCCACTTCGAGGCGTTGTAGATCCCGAGATACGGGAAGGCCGAGATGCCCCCGATCGAGGAGACCTGCAGGATGCGCCCGCCGCCCTGCTCGCGCATGACGGGGACGAGCGCCTGCGTGACCCAGAGCGCGCCGAAGACGTTCGTCTCGATCTGCGCCCTGGCCTCCGCCTCCGTGAGCTCCTCGATCGCGCCGAAGTGGCCGAAGCCCGCGTTGTTGACGCCGACGTCGATCCTGCCGAAGCGCTCCTTCGCCGCCGCGACGGCGAGGAAGTCGGCGTCGCGGTCGGTGACGTCGAGCGCGAGCGGGAGGAACGTCTCCGGGTAGGCGGCGACGAGCGGCTGCAGCGTCGCGACGTCGCGCGCGGTGCCGGCGACGCGGTCGCCGCGTTCGAGCGCCGCCTCGGCCCAGATCCGGCCGAAGCCCTTGGAGGTGCCGGTGATGAACCAGGTCTTCGTCATGGCCCAAGCCTGCCACCGCGACCCCCGCGCCGCACGCGCGACCGGCTCAGCCGGCGAGTCGCACGTCCCGGACGCCCGTGCACTTCGCGAGCTGGTCGGCGACGACGGGCACCGCGGTGGTGACGGTGATGCCGCCGCCGAGCGCGTTGGCGATCCGGCAGATCGCGGAGCTGTCGTCCGGATGGAAGCCGGACATGAGCGCGAGGATCCGCTCCGGATCGTCGCCGGCCTGCGCGAGCTGCTCGACGAGCCAGATGTCGACCTCGAGATCCCGGCTCCGTCCGAGGAGCTGGGCCGCGAGCCCCCGGCCGTCGCCGGCGCCGAGCCGGACGATGGTCTCCGGGATCGCGGGATCCCGGTTCGCCCCGGTCTGCGCGACGAGATCGACGGGCGGGTAGGACCAGGCCGAGAAGGGCGTCAGCAGCAGGCCAGTGCACCACGTCGCCGACCCGAGGAGCACGAGACCGCCGAGCCGCAGAGGGGCGGCGGCTCGCGGATGCCGATCGGCGAGCCGGATCAGGAGTGCGACGCCCTCGAACAGGACGATCAGGGCGAGCATCCCGGTGAGCAGCCACTGCGCCTTCGCAGGGTAGTAGCCCCAGGCGGCCGCTCCGGCTCCGATGCGATTCAGCACGAGCGCGCCGACGACGGCCGCTCCGCTTCCGACCACGAGCGACGTGCCGACGAGGAGCGGCCCCGAGCGCAGCGCGATGGCGAGAAGGACGGCCAGCGCCGCGACGGCGGCGCTCCCCCACCACGGCACGAGGATGGCGCCGCCCTCGTTGGCCAGCGCGCGCGGGACGCGCAGCTGCGCCGGCAGCAGCACGAGCGCCGCATAGCCGGCGGGCACCAGGGCGAGGAGCACGATCCGGGCGATCCCTGTATCGCTCCGGAGCCGTCTGCGCTCCTGCCACGCGACGCCGGCGGCGAGCGCCGCGGGGACGAGGGCGAGCGGAGCCCAGGCGGCCAGCATCGCGGTCGCCGTCCCGCTCAAGGCGATGAGGACGGTCCTCGGGTCGCCCAGCCGGGCGCGCAGCCAGGCGAGCCAGGCGAGGGCGAGCAGCAGCAGTCCGACCGACGCGTTGACCCAGCCGGTCGACATCGCATGCCCCGCGAAGTACGCGCCCCACGGCACGAGCGAGCCGACGGCGGCGAGCACCGCGCGCGCCCCCGTCCGCCGGGCGGCCGACAGCATGCACCAGGCGATCGCCGCGACGACGACCGACACGAGCAGCATGAGGACCAGCCAGCCCTGCGCCTGCCAGGCGAGGTCGCCGTGGAGCCGCTCCTCCAGCGGCGTGCTCAGCCGGCCGAGCTGCACGAATGGCGCCAGCCAGATCGAGGTGAGCGGCGCGGCGTTCACGGGGGCGGCTGGATCGACCCCGGCGTCCTCGATCACCGCACGGGTCTGCATGAGCGTCCAGGCGGCGTCATTGTGCGTCGCCCAGGCGAGCCCTGCGGCTCCCCGAGCCCAGGTGGCGACCGACCCGGCGACGGCGACGGCCGCCGTCGGGACGAGGGCGAGCCACGCCGCCGTCGGGATGCGGATGCGTGCGGGGCGCGTCAGCAGGACCCCGGCCGCGCCCGCGGCTCCGGCGAGCGCGACCCAGGCCCCGATCGGCAGCCAGGCGCCGAGCCAGGGCGTGAGGTGGGCGACGAGCGCCATCCCGGCGAACGCCCACGCGGCGGCGCCGACGAGGACGGCGACCGGATCGGCCGAGCTGCTCGCCGGATCGGGTCCTCGTGCGGCCGCGGTCATCCGGCGAGCGTATCGACGGCAGCCTGTGACTACCGGACGTGCCCGGCGGTCTCCATGGCGCGCAGGTCCTTCTTCAGCTCCTGGACCTCGTCCCGCAGGCGCGCGGCCAGCTCGAACTTGAGCTCGTCGGCCGCGGCGATCATCTGCGCCGTCAGGTCGGCGATCGTCGCCTCGAGCTCGTTCGCCCCCGCCGCCGCGATGCCGGTGCGCAGGGGGGTCGGCGCCGGCTTCCTGCCCGCACCGCGCTCCGCGAGCAGCCGGGCGGTGTCGGCCTCCTCCCGCATCAGCACGTCGGTGATGTCGGCGATCCGCTTGCGCAGCGGCTGCGGGTCGATGC
>JAGIAU010000223.1 GCA_017744755.1 Microbacteriaceae bacterium | reverse complement strand
GGATGAGGTCGAGCGCCGCGGCCCGCGGCGTGCCGGCGACCGCCGCCGTCGGGTGCAGCGCCGCGACGAGCGCGAGCACGTCCGAGCCGTCCGCGACCTCCGCGGTCACGTCGGTCGCGAGGTGCGTGAGGTGCGGCTGCTCCAGCACGTACGGCTCCGTCGTCTGCAGCGCGCGGACGTGCGGCGCGAGCGCCTCGACGACGCTCCGCACGGCGAGCGCGTGCTCCCGCCGGTCCTTGTCGCTCTCCAGCAGGGCCTCCGCCTCCTCGCGGCCCGCCGTGCCGGCGAGCACGCGGGCCGTCGCGACGCCGCCGTGCACGGCGAGCAGCGTCTCCGGCGAGGCGCCGACGAGGCCGTCGACGCAGAACACGCTCGCGCCCGGATGCGCCGCCACGAGCCGGGCGATGAGCGCGTCGAGGTCCACCGGCTCGTCCGGCACCGCGACGACGTCGCGCGCGAGCACCGCCTTCTCCAGCCGGCCGGCCCGGATCGCCGCAGAGGTCGCCGCGACGGCGGCCTGGTAGTCGCCGCGGGTCATGGCGCCGGGGAGCAGGGCGGCGTGCGGGCGCCTCGCCCCGCTTCCGCCCTGCTCGCCGATCCAGGCGTCGTCGACGGCGCGTGCCGACGCCGGCACGAGCAGGATCGCGCCCGCCGGCGACGCCGCGTCGAACGGGAACGCGGCGAACGCGACGATCGGGCCCTCCTGGCCGGTCGCGCGGCGTGCGTTCATCGTCGCCCGCCACCAGTCGGCGGCTTCCCTGAACGCGCCCCCGCCGGCGAACTCCCCGCGGGTCGTCGGGCCCTCGCCGATCCAGCCGCGGCCGCCGCGCACGAAGACCGTCGGCCCGTCCAGAAGCACCTCACCAGCCTACTTCTCGCCGCTCTCGAGCCGTTTTCAGGGACAGCCGGGGGTATGAACGCGTATTGCGCCCGAACCCCCTGCTGTGCCTGAAAACGGCTCGAAACGGAGGGAGGGGAACGCCCCGGGGCGGGGAGCGGGGCTCCCGGTAGACTCGGGGCGTGTCCCGAGCGAACCTCGACAAGGAGCCCGACGAGGTCGCCGAGATGTTCGACGGCGTCGCGAAGCGGTACGACGTGACGAACACGATCCTCTCCGGCGGCAACGCGCCGCTCTGGCGCGCCGCGACGGTCAGGGCGATCGACCCGAAGCCGGGCGACCGCGTCCTCGACGTCGCCTGCGGCACGGGCACGAGCACGGCGGCCCTCGCCAAGCGCGGCGCCAAGGTCGTCGGCCTCGACTTCTCCGCCGGCATGATCGCGGAGGCGGTCCGGAGGCACCCCGGCCTCGAGTTCGTCGCGGGCGACGCGATGGCGCTGCCCTTCGGCGACGACGAGTTCGACGCCGTCACGATCAGCTTCGGGCTGCGGAACGTCGCCGACCCCGCTGCGGCGCTCGCGGAGATGTACCGCGTGCTCAAGCCCGGCGGCCGGATCGTCATCACCGAGTTCTCCACGCCGCCGGTCGCGATCGTCCGCGCGGGCTACACGGGCTACCTCCGCCACGTGCTCCCGATGATCGCGAAGCGCACGAGCTCGAACCCCGAGGCCTACACCTACCTCGGCGAGTCCATCGAGGCGTGGCCGGACCAGGTGCAGCTCTCCGGCTGGCTGCGCGCCGCCGGATTCACCCGCGTCGCCTACCGCAACCTCACCGCCGGCGTCGTCGCCATGCACCGCGGCCACAAGCCGGCCGACGAGCAGATCCTCGCGTCCACGGCCCGCCGCCGACGGAAGCCGAGGTCCTCGTGACCTCTGCGCAGCCCGCGGCAGCCGCGGCCGCCTCCTCGCCGAGCGCCGAGGCGCGCGAGGCGACGGAGAACGTCCGAACGCGCGCGGGCGCGTTCGCCGCCTCGCTCGGCATCGACTCGCGCCGCTTCGCGCTGCCGGGCGAGCGCCGCCTCGCCCGGGCCATCGAGGACGCGCTCGTCCTCGTCGAGGACCTCATCCGCGAGGAGCTGCACTTCGCCGACGGTCTCGCCGACGCCTCCGGCCGCTATCTGCTCGAGGCGGGCGGGAAGCGCATCCGTCCCGTGCTCGCGCTGCTCACCGCGCAGCTCGGCGAGGGGGCGACGCCCGAGGTGGTCCGCGCCGCGGCGGCGATCGAGATCACGCATCTCGCCTCGCTGTACCACGACGACGTCATGGACGAGGCGGCCGTGCGGCGCGGCGTCCCCGCGGCGCACACCGTCTTCGGCAACTCGGTCGCGATCATCACGGGCGACCTGCTCTTCGCCCGCGCGAGCCGCATGGTCGCCGACCTCGGGCTCGATGCGCTGCGGATGCAGGCGGACACCTTCGAGCGGCTCTGCCTCGGCCAGCTGCACGAGACGACGGGGCCGGCCGGCGGCGAGGACCCGATCGCGCACTACGTGCAGGTGCTCGCCGACAAGACCGGATCGCTCATCGCCGCCGCAGCCGAGTCCGGGCTGCGCTTCTCCGGCGCGGACGCCGCGCACATCCCCGCGGTGCGCGCGTACGGCGAGCGCGTCGGCATCGCGTTCCAGCTCGCCGATGACGTCATCGACATCACGGACGCTCGCGAGCGCACCGGCAAGGCTCCCGGCACGGACCTCCTGGCGGGAGTGCCGACGATGCCGATGCTGCTGCTGCAGCGCGCCGCGGCGGAGGGGGACTCCGGCGCCGCCGATCTGCTCGGCCGGCTCGACGCGGCGATCGACCTCGCGCAGAGCGAGGC
>JAGIAU010000222.1 GCA_017744755.1 Microbacteriaceae bacterium | reverse complement strand
ACAGGGGCGCCCCGACGATCACGAACGACGGCGTCTCGATCGCGAAGGAGATCGAGCTCGACGACCCGTACGAGAAGATCGGCGCGGAGCTCGTCAAGGAGGTCGCGAAGAAGACCGACGACGTCGCCGGTGACGGCACCACCACCGCCACGGTCCTCGCCCAGGCCCTGGTCCGCGAGGGTCTGCGCAACGTCGCGGCCGGCGCCGACCCCATCTCGCTCAAGCGCGGCATCGAGAAGGCCGTCGCGGCCTTCACCGAGGAGCTGCTGACCAGCGCCAAGGAGATCGAGTCCAAGGAGCAGATCGCCGCGACCGCGTCGATCTCCGCCGCCGACCCGGCCATCGGCGAGCTCATCGCCGAGGCGATCGACAAGGTCGGCAAGGAGGGTGTGGTCACCGTCGAGGAGTCGCAGACCTTCGGCACCGAGCTCGAGCTCACCGAGGGCATGCGCTTCGACAAGGGCTACCTGAACCCCTACTTCGTCACGGACCCGGAGCGCCAGGAGGCCGTCTTCGAGGACCCGTACATCCTCATCGCGAACCAGAAGGTCTCCAACATCAAGGACCTGCTGCCGATCGTCGACAAGGTGATCCAGGACGGCAAGGAGCTCGTCATCATCGCCGAGGACGTCGAGGGCGAGGCTCTCGCGACGCTCGTGCTGAACAAGCTCAAGGGCATCTTCAAGTCGGTCGCCGTCAAGGCCCCCGGCTTCGGCGACCGCCGCAAGGCGCAGCTGCAGGACATCGCGATCCTCACGGGCGGCCAGGTCATCACCGAAGAGGTGGGCCTCAAGCTCGAGAACGCCACGCTCGACCTGCTCGGCCGTGCGCGCAAGGTCATCGTCACCAAGGACGAGACCACGATCGTCGAGGGTGCAGGCGAGGCCGACCAGATCGAGGGTCGCGTCACGCAGATCCGTCGCGAGATCGAGAACACCGACAGCGACTACGACCGCGAGAAGCTGCAGGAGCGCCTCGCCAAGCTCGCCGGCGGCGTCGCCGTCATCAAGGCGGGTGCGGCCACCGAGGTCGAGCTCAAGGAGCGCAAGCACCGCATCGAGGACGCCGTCCGCAACGCGAAGGCGGCCGTCGAGGAGGGCATCGTCGCCGGCGGCGGCGTCGCGCTCATCCAGGCGTCGAAGACCGCCTTCGAGACCCTCTCGCTCACGGGCGACGAGGCGACCGGTGCGAACATCGTCCGCGTCGCGGTCGAGGCCCCGCTCAAGCAGATCGCGCTCAACGCGGGTCTCGAGCCGGGCGTCGTCGTCGACAAGGTCCGCAACCTCCCGGTCGGCCAGGGCCTCAACGCGGCCACGGGCGAGTACGTGGACATGCTCGCCTCGGGCATCAACGACCCGGTCAAGGTGACCCGCTCGGCGCTGCAGAACGCCGCGTCGATCGCCGGCCTGTTCCTGACGACCGAGGCCGTCGTCGCCGACAAGCCGCAGCCGCCGGCAGCCGCCGCCCACGCCGACCCCTCGGGCGGCATGGACTTCTGACCGAAGCTCGAAGGCCGAGTCGGCACGCGAAAGGGCGGTCCCGCAAGGGGCCGCCCTTCTGCGTGCGTCGACGGCTCGTCGGCGTGCGGCATCCCGCCTGCGGCGCGGAGCGCGCTCAGCGGGGCGCGAGGGTCGCAGCGGCGTCCGCGAGGCCGCGGGGTGCGACGCGGTAGAACGCCCACTTCCCGCGCTGCTCCCGGGTGACGAGCCCGGCCTCCGCGAGCTGCTTCATGTGGTGCGACACCGTCGGCTGGGAGAGCCCGACCGGCTCGGTGAGGTCGCAGATGCACAGCTCGCCATCGGGGGCGGCGCTGATGAGGGAGAGCAGCCGCACGCGGGTCGGGTCGCCGAGGGCCTTGAACACGCGGGCGATCTGCTCGGCCTGGGCGGCGTCGACGGTGCCGTCGGACACGGTGCCGCAGCAGGCAGCGTCGGCGCCGGTCGCCTCGATCGTCAGCGTGTTCACGCGTCCATCCTGTCACTCATATTGACAAATGTCGATGCATTGATGATCCTCGATATGTGACTGAGTCTACCGCCACCCTCCCGGTCGTCGTCATCGGCGCCGGGCCCCAGGGCCTCGCCGCCGCCGCGCACCTCCTCGAGCGCGGCCTCGAGCCTGTCGTCCTCGAGCAGGGCGACGGACCTGCGGCGGCCGTCGCCGAGTGGGGCCACGTCCGGCTGTTCTCCGAGTGGCCCGAGGTCATCGATGCGGCGGCCGCCCGGCTGCTCGCGCCGAGCGGCTGGCGCCCCCGCGAGTCCGGCTACCCGAGCGGTGCGACCTGGGTCTCCGAGTACCTCGCACCGCTCGCCGCCGCGCTCGGCGCCCGCGTCCGCACGGGCGCGCGCGTCACCGGCGTCGGCCGCAAGGGGCGCGACCTGCTCGTCGACGAGGGCCGCGCCGGGCAGCCCTTCGTCGTGCATGTCGTGCGCTCCGACGGCGGCGAGGATCGCATCGAGGCGCAGGCCGTCCTCGACGCCTCCGGCACCTGGTCCCGGCCGAACCCCGCGGGCGCCGAGGGGCTGCCCGCGCTCGGCGAAACCGCCGCGGCGGCCGCCGGGCTCGTCGTCCACCGCATCCCCGCGTTCTCCGCCGCCGCGGACTACGCCGGCCGCCACACCGTCGTCGTCGGCAACGGCCACTCCGCCCTCACGGCGATCGCGGAGCTCGCGCGCATCGTCCGGCAGCACCCCGGCACCCTCGTCACATGGGTGCTCCGCCGC
>JAGIAU010000221.1 GCA_017744755.1 Microbacteriaceae bacterium | reverse complement strand
TCGCCGCCTCGTCATGCCAGTACCCCTGGAAGACGCAGACGCCCTTGACGAGGAGCTCGCCGTCCTCGGCGAGCTTGACGCCGTTGCCGGGCAGCGGCACGCCGACCTTGCCGATCTTGAACTTCGTCGGGAGGTTGACGGAGACCGGTGCCGTCGTCTCGGTGAGGCCCCAGCCCTCGAGGATCTGCACGCCGAGGCTGCGGAAGAAGTGGGCGTGGTGCAGGCCGAGCGGCGCGGAGCCGGAGACGGCGTACTCGACGCGGCCGCCGAGGCGGGCGCGGAGCTTGCCGTACACGAGTTTGTCGAAGAGCCCGAACTGGAGGCGCAGGCCGAGCGGCACCTTGCCGGCGTCGAGCGCCTTGGAGTGCGCGACGGCCACGGCGGCCGCCTTGCGGAAGATGTTCCCCTTGCCGCCGCTCTCGGCGACCTGCTCGGCCGAGTTGTAGACCTTCTCGAAGACGCGGGGGACCGCGAGGAGGAACGTCGGCTTGAAGCTGCCGAGCGCCTCGACGAGCTTCGAGGTGTCGGGCTGATGGCCGACCTTCGTCCCCGTCGTGATCGCCAGCAGCGAGATGAAGCGCGCGAAGATGTGCGACAGCGTGATGAACATGACCGTCGAGGAGTCCTGGTTCAGGACCTCGGGGAAGGCCGCGGCGGTGTTCCGGCACAGCTCGACGAAGTTCGCGTGCGTGAGGACGCAGCCCTTGGGACTCCCGGTCGAGCCCGACGTGTAGATGAGCGTCGCGATGTCGTCCTCGCCGGCGAGCCGGCGGCGGCGCTCGACCTCCTCGTCGGGGACGCCCTTGCCCTGCTCGACGAGCTTGCCGAGATCGCCGGAGCCGATGTTCCACACCTTGGTGACCCCGGGGACGTCGGCGCGGATCTCGTCGAAGCGGGAGAAGTACTCGACGTTCTCGAAGATCGCGGCGGTCGCGCCGGAATCGGTGATGTTCCAGAGGATCTGGGCGGGCGCGCTCGTGTCGTAGACGGGGACGAGCAGAGCGCCGGCGTACCAGGCGGCGAAGTCGATGAGCGTCCACTCGTAGGAGGTGCGCGCCATGATCGCGATCTTCTCGCCGGGCTCGATGCCCGCGGCGACGAGGCCCTTGGCGAGCGCCTTGACCTGGCCGTGGAACTCCTTCGCCGACACGTCGCGCCACGCGCCGTCGGCGGTGGGGATGGCGAAGAGGGCGCCGTCCGGCGTGGCCGCGACGCGGTCCTCGAGGAGGTCGGTCGCGTTCGCCTTCGGGTCGGCGACGACCTTGGCCGGGATGGAGATCTCCTGCACAGCAGCTCCTTCGATACGGTGAGGTTCGCACAAGTCTATGCAGGAGGGCTCCCTTTGACGGGACCCCCGGTAGATTGGCAGGCGATGTTCTACTGGCTCCTCAAGCACCTCATCGTGGGCCCGCTGCTCTGGACCGTGTACCGGCCGTGGGTGCGCGGTGTCGAGCACGTCCCGAAGGAGGGGCCGGTCATCCTGGCGGGGAACCACGTCTCGTTCCTCGACTCGATCTTCATGCCGCTCGTCCTCGACCGGAAGGTCACGTTCCTCGCGAAGTCGGAGTACTTCACGGGCAAGGGCCTCAAGGGCTGGGCGACGCGGCTGTTCTTCTCGGGCGCCGGTCAGCTCCCGATCGACCGTGCGGGCGGGAAGGCCTCGGAGGCCTCGCTGAACACGGGCCTGCAGGTCCTCGCGGCGGGCGACCAGCTCGGCATCTACCCGGAGGGGACGCGCAGCCCGGACGGCCGGCTCTACCGCGGACGGACCGGCATCGCGCGCATGGTCCTCGAGTCGGGCGCCGTCGTCGTGCCGGCGATCGTGTTCGACACGGACAAGGTCATGCCGCTCGGCTCGAGGTGGCCGAAGATCCGGCGCGTCGGCGTCGTCTTCGGCGAGCCGCTGGACTTCTCCCGCTACGCGGGTCTCGAGTCGGACCGCTTCGTGCTGCGGGCGGTCACGGACGAGATCGTGTACGAGATCGGCCGGCTGTCCGGCCAGGAGTACGTCGACGTCTACGCGAGCTCGGTGAAGAACCGCGCCGCCGAGGCGGCGGCCCCCGCGAAGGCCGCGCCGGCGCCCGCGGCCTGATGCCCGCCCCGGTAGACTCGATCTTCGTGTCCGAGATCACCGAGCCGTTCGTCGCCGCATCCCCTGACGTCGTGGCCGGGCTCGACTATTGGCGGGACCTGCCGATCAAGCAGCAGCCCTCGTACCCGGACTCGGAGCGCGTCGCCGAGGTCTCGGCGAAGCTCCGCACGCTCCCGCCGCTCGTCTTCGCCGGCGAGGTCGACAACCTCCGCGCCCGGCTTGCGAGCGCAGCCGCAGGCGGCGCCTTCGTCCTGCAGGGCGGCGACTGCGCCGAGACCTTCGAGGGCGCGACCGCGGACAAGATCCGCAATCGCGTGAAGACGCTGCTGCAGATGGCGGTCGTCCTGACCTACGCCGCGAGCCGTCCCGTCGTGAAGATGGGCCGCATGGCCGGCCAGTTCGCGAAGCCGCGCTCCTCCGACTTCGAGACCCGCGGCGAGGTCACGCTGCCGGCCTACCGCGGCGACATCATCAACGGCTACGACTTCACCCCGGAGTCGCGCACGGCCGACCCGAGCCGGATGGTCGAGGCCTACCACACGTCGTCGGCGACCCTGAACCTCATGCGCGCGTTCACGCAGGGCGGCTTCGCGGACCTGCGCGAGGTGCACTCGTGGAACAAGGGCTTCGCGCAGAACCCCGCCAACCAGCGCTACGAGCGCATGGCGGCCGAGATCGACCGTGCGATCAAGTTC
>JAGIAU010000220.1 GCA_017744755.1 Microbacteriaceae bacterium | reverse complement strand
GCAGCACGCCCTGCACGATCGAGGGCCGCGCGGCGGGATGCAGCGCCGGGAGCACGGTCGCGACCGCGCCGCCCGCGAAGACGGCGATCGCGGCGACGGCGCCGACGACGGGGTGGCCGGCCTCGGAGACGCGGCGACCGGCGCGCACGGCGAGGAGGACCGTCAGCAGCGCGAAGCCGAGCAGCGCGATCGTCACGGTCACCGGCAGCTCGGCGCCGGGCAGGCCGAGCCCCGCGGCCGTCGCCGGGTCGAGCGTGAACGTCACGTCGACCCCGTGCCCGAGCAGCCACGCGTCGGCGGCGATGCGCCACACGACGACGTAGTCGGCGGCGAAGCCGTACTGCGCCGCCCACACGAGCGTCGCGGTGACGAGCGGGATGCCGAGCCCGATCGCGAGGACGAGGAGCGTCTCCGCGCCGGCGAAGAGGGCGGTCAGCCAGCGGGGCACGGGTCAGTGCACCAGGTACTCGAGGAACATGACGACGAATCCGACGAAGGCCGCGAGGACGGCGCCGAGGATGCGCCACCAGAACGTCCTCCCCCGCATCGCAGTCGCCTGGTAGCCGATGTAGGCGAGGACGGCGAGGCCGACGATGAGCGCCCAGCCGGTCGCCTCGGGCCCGTCGGCGCCGGCGAGCGCGGCGATCACGAGCGCGAGCGTCGGCAGGATCGCCGCGTAGAGCATGCCGGCCGAGTGCGCGAAGCCGCGCCGCGCCGCGAGGCCGAGCGAGTCGGCGCCGTGCCGCGCGAGGACCTCCGCGAAGACGTGCGCGAAGTAGAACACGACGAAGGCGACGAGCGACCAGAGCAGCACGCCGTACGGCGGCTCGTGCCCGTCGTCGCTCTCCGCGGTGAGCAGCACCTCGTAGACGATGAGGCCGTAGATGGCGGGCGCGGTCGCGATGCGCGCCCGCACCCACACCGTCGCACTCGAGACCACTCGCCTACGGTACGGGACGCGGGTCGAGTAGTCGTGCATCGGCGTATCCAGACCTCGGGAGCGGACTACCGTTGGAGACGATGACTCCCCGACTGTTCGAACCGCTCGCCATCCGTTCGCAGACCTTCGCGAACCGCCTCTGGGTCTCCCCCATGTGCCAGTACTCGGCCGTCGACGGCGTCGTCCAGCCGTGGCATCTGGCGCACCTCGGCGGCCTCGCCCTCGGCCGGCCCGGCCTCATCATCGCGGAGAAGACCGCCGTGCTCCCCGAGGGTCGCATCACCCCGCAGTGCGCCGGCATCTGGGACGCAGAGCGCGCCGCCGCCTGGGCCAGGATCGTCGGCTTCGTCACCGGTGAGCAGGGCGTGCCGCTCGGCATCCAGCTCGGGCACGCGGGCCGCAAGGCCTCGACCTATGCGCCGCGGCCCGGCAGCCCCGCCGGCTCCGTCCCGCTCGCCGAGGGCGGCTGGGAGACGGTCGGCCCCTCGCCGCTCGCCTTCGGCGAGCACACGGCGCCGCGGGAGCTGAGCGCAACGGAGATCGAGGACCTCGTCCGGGCGTTCGCCGACGCCGCGAAGCGCGCCGAGGACGCGGGCTTCGCCGTCGTGGAGATCCACGGCGCGCACGGCTACCTCATCCACCAGTTCCTGTCCCCGCTGTCGAACGTTCGCACGGACGGCTACGGCGGCTCGGCCGAAGGTCGGATGCGCTTCGCCGTCGAGGTGGCCGAGGCGGTCCGCGCCGCCGTCTCGATCCCCGTGTTCATGCGGCTGTCCGCGAACGACTGGGTCGAGGGCGGCCTCGTCCCGGAGGACTTCGCCGCGATCGTGCCGGCGCTCGAGGCGGCCGGCGTCGACCTCTTCGACGTCTCGACCGGCGGGCTCGACCCGCGGCAGCGCATCGCGCTCGGACCCGGCTACCAGGTGCCGGCGGCGCGGACGCTCAAGTCCTTCGCGACGGTACCGGTCACGAGCGTCGGGCTCATCACGGAGGCCGCGCAGGCGGAGCAGATCCTCGTCGACGGGGACGCCGACGCGGTCTTCGCGGGGCGCGAGTTCCTCCGCGACCGCGAGCTCCCCCGCCGCGCGGCCGCCGAGCTCGGCGCCGAGGTCGACTGGCCCTGGCAGTACGAGCGCGCGAAGCCGCGCCGCGCCTGAGCGCGCCCCTTCATCTGCTCAGGGTGTTCTGCCGCACCTCAGGGTGAAATCCACCCTGATCGGATGCAGAACACCCTGAGCGAGCGCTGCCGCTGCCGTGCGGTGGGAGGAGGGGAGGGGTGCGGTCAGAGGGCCGCATAGACCTCGCGGAGGAGGCGTGCGGTCTCGGAGGGGGTCTTGCCGACGCGGACGCCGGCGGCCTCGAGGGCGACCTTCTTGCCCTCGGCCGTGCCCGCGCCGGAGGAGACGATCGCGCCGGCGTGGCCCATCGTCTTGCCCTCGGGGGCGGTGAAGCCGGCGACGTAGCCGACGACCGGCTTCGTCACGTACTCCTGGATGAACGCCGCGGCGCGCTCCTCGGCGTCGCCGCCGATCTCGCCGATCATGACGATCGCCTTCGTCTCCGGGTCGTCCTGGAACGCGCGGAGCGCGTCGATGTGCGTCGTCCCGATGATCGGGTCGCCGCCGATGCCGATCGCGGTCGAGAAGCCGAGGTCGCGGAGCTCGTACATCATCTGGTAGGTCAGGGTGCCCGACTTCGACACGAGGCCGATCGGGCCCTTGCCAGTGATGTTCGCCGGGGTGATGCCGACGAGCGCCTCGCCGGGCGTGATGATGCCGGGGCAGTTCGGGCCGATGATGCGGGTCGTGCCCTTGTCCTTCGCGTAGGCCCAGGCCTCCGCGGTGTCCTGCACGGGCACGCCCTCGGTGATCACGACGAGGAGGGGGATCTCGGCGTCGATGGCCTCGACCATGGCGCTGTC